>JAUVLV010000062.1 GCA_030600545.1 Candidatus Aegiribacteria sp.
AGATAAACAGGAAAAGCAGATTCTAATGGCGCTTGCAGAGAAAAGAGCTATTCACTATGAATAGACTAATCGACTGATACCACAATACTTAGTTAAGGAATTAATTCCTGAATCTATTCATGCGCAAGTGCGGAATGTAAGTGATAATGATAAAAGTTATCAATTTTCAATCCTCTCATGAATAATCAGTTTAATTCCCTCAGCCCTGTCTTTATCTGATCCGGGTGTTTCAGCAATTCCGGATATTTCTCTGAATTCCGGCATTGACGCAAGGCTCCGGAGGGGTTCAAGTCCTATAAGCCCTTTTCCGATATCTGCATGACGATCCCTGTGACTCCCGCAAGTTCCCTTTGAATCATTAAGGTGAAAGGCTTTGATCCTGTCGATGCTCACGGTTTCATTGAAACTCATCATGGTTTCAGAAACTGCCTGCTCTGAAGACAGGTCATAACCTGCTGCGAAGGCGTGGCATGTATCAAAACAGATCCCGGTTCTGTCAACAATTCCAGTAAGTTCAAGCAGCTGCGCAAGCTGACAGAAAGAATGTCCGATAGTGGTTCCCTGTCCAGCGGTATTCTCATAAAGAATCCCGGTATCCTCCGGTGAGTTGCGCAGTATTTTTTTTACCAATGAAGATATTTTTTTTATTCCCTTATCATCACCCGTGCCCAGATGCGATCCCGGGTGCAATACACCCCATTCTATCCCGAGCGCATGCATTCTTTCCAGCTCGGCTTCAAGGGCAATAACTGAAAGTTTTTCAACTCTACTGTCCGTTGTGGCAAGATTGATGAGATATGAGGTGTGTGATATAATAGTAATTGAAGTGCTGACAAACCTGTCGATCTCCTTTTCTGTGAGGGTGTGCCCCTTCCACTGCCGCTGGTTTGATGTGAATATCTGGCCGCAGGAAAGGCCAAGTTCGCTGAGTGTGTCCAGTGCTTTGTCCAGACCTCCCCGAACGGAAACATGGATTCCGGGTATCATGTATATCGGATGTCGCAGGTCATGGTTACAGGCATGTCTGCTTGAACAGTTCAAGATTCAGTGTGCATTTCTCAGCCAGTTCGCTTCTCTTCTCAACCAGAGTCTGAAGTATATCCCGGGCAGAGTCCCAGGTTCTATCGAGCAGAACGCTCAATTCAGCATCCCAGTTATCTGAAGACGAGTCGACCGTAAGGCTGGCAATACCTGCCTCCTCCATGAATCTGTAACACTTGGAGGCGTACGGCACTGCAATTGGAATAGTACCGGTAACCACGGAGAGTATCGATCCGTGAAGAGGAACTGTAAGAAATACACGGGATTCGGATATCCTTGTCAGAAAATTCCTGATATCGGTGGGCATGATTACAGTTGCATGATCGCTGTGCTTCATCATGGCCATAACAGCTTCGCATTCCGAATCGTCTGAATTAGAGAGGCTTCCGGTATGGAAAGGGAAAAAGCGGATCTCCCCTCCATGGATTTCGATGTGTCTGTCAAGTAGATCTGCCCATTTCCTTCTGATACCTGATACATCCGGTTCCCTGTAAAGGCCGAGTTTTCTTCTTATCTCAAGCGGTAGAATGTTGCCCTGTCTGTTGGATACGTTCCGTAAAGCCACACCAAGAATTTCCGATGTGCCATGGGGCTGAGCGTAATCGCCAGCAAGGGTAAATGTGGAATCTGATGCCAGTCTGACTCTTTCAGGATTCAGTCCGAGATCAAGAAGTATTTTAAGAGAAGTTCTGTCCCTTACAGTGACTCCGCTGCAGTACCCAAGCCACTTCCGGAGCTGACCCGGTGTCCATCTGGCAAGCTCGTTCTCCTGCCCGATACCTACCGACCATGCGAAAGCCGGCTTTCCTAAACGTTTTGCCAGTCTGATGGGATGCAGGTTGAAAGGCGTGTACAGAAGTGATGATTTGTCCTGAGCCAGTTCCCCTCCACCAACGATAACAACATCGGACCACTTTACTCCGCGGGTCATCGCCCGAAGTTTACCCTTGACTACATCGAAAGGCTTGGCTCCATATTTCTTTTCAGTTTTCTCAGGAACAGCTGATAGCACTCCTACACGGACATTCCCAAGAGTGGAAATATCCCGGATCTGTGAGGCGAAAATCACCTCATCACCTACGTTTGAACCGCCTTTTTCCAGCTGTCCCCAGGAGGATGTGAATATCTTTTTCATGACTGGAATATACTGAATTGTCCTCGGGGGAAATCTATCCTTCTGTAATTACAAGACACCGGCTAATCGTGATAGGAGAATTTTCTCAGCGTTGCGGCCATCTGCCTGAGCCTGCGGTCAACCCTTCCGTAAACTGAATCTGAAGGATACGTTCCATCGGGCATCTTTTCCCCTGCCTTCGTCTTCATGAGAAGTTCCACCCCCTCTTCTATTACCTCTATGGGATATATATGGAATTTTCCCTTCCTTACAGCATCAATAACATTATCGCGAAGCTGAAGATCCTTCATGTTCGACTTCGGAATCATAACTCCCTGAGTTCCCGTCAATCCCTTTCCTTTGCACACGCGATAGAAACCTTCCACCTTCTGGTTAACTCCGCCTATCGCCTGAATCTCTCCGAACTGGTTAACAGAACCAGTCACAGCCAGATCCTGCCTTATGGGAATATCCGAGAGTGCACTGAGCAGAACGTAAAGTTCCGTTGAAGATGCACTGTCCCCATCTACTCCACCGTAACTTTGTTCGAATACGATACTTGCGGAGAGTGAGAGAGGATATCCCCTCGCGAATTTGCCCTGTATAAAGCCTGATATTATCAGCATTCCCTTCGTATGAGTAGTTCCCGACAGGTCCGACTCACGTTCAACATTTATCAGTCCTTTTCTGCCAGCGGAAACCCTGGTGGTTATTCTGACCGGCAGCCCAAAGTCGTAATCAACGCTCTGATACACAGCAAGACCATTTACCTGTCCAACTTTTTTCCCCTCTGTATCAACTATTATCGTATCATCGACTATCCGCCTTGTGGCATAGGTCTCCCCGAGATTCAAACGATATATCTTTTCCTGTATAGCTTCCTCGACATGGGCTTCGGTAACTGTACTGTCACCTTTCAGTCTGGCAAAATAGCTGGCCTGACGGAGATAATCTGTAACCCTGTTGAATTCCAGAGAAAGTCTGTCTTTCAGCCCGGTCTGTCTGACGCTTTCCTCCACTACCGCGGAAAAAGCTTTGGTATCCATTGGTAACAGGCCTTCAGCTTTGATGATCCCTGCCACTACATTAGCGAAATTGCGAATATTCTTATTGCTTGATTCCATAGTAAAATCAAAAGCGGCCCTTATTCTGAAGAGAAGGCCGAACTCCGGTTCGTAAGAAGCCAGAAGATAGAACAGTTTCGAAGAACCTATTAGAATAACCTTGGTATTTGTATCAATAGGTTCGGGATGAAGATGAACCGGGTACATACCCAGAGGGTCATGACTCCGTATAACGGTCGTTTGATTCCTGAGGGTCTGAATGAGCCTCTGCCACAGTTCCGGTATTCTGACCAGATCCAGGGCATTCATAATGAGGTAGCCTCCATCAGCCCTTTGCATTGCACCGGGTCTGATCATCATGTGATCACTATAGGGCTTCCCTTCAACCACTACACGATCGATATTCCCGAAGAGACTTACTGAATCCGGAAACTCTTCAATTATTATCGGACGATTGTTCTTTCCCGCGTTGTCCAGGATCACGTTCGGCGTAAACAGAACGTATGGATCCTTGTCTTCAGAGCTGTCTGCGAAATCACTGAGATTGTCAAGAATGATCTCTACTATTGAATCCGCCCATTTGTCAGCCTTCTCGCCACCGATTTCCTTCAGTATGGAAACAATTCCCTTTATCGTGGGTTTCACAAGCCTGCGAGACATTTTCTCAAGCTTTGCCTTGATCTCTATTTCCAAATCGCGGGTTTTTCTAAAGGCGTTTGTTAGCTTTTTGTAAAGCTCTTCATGCAGTTCAATGTACTTCTGCAGTTCCTCCTTCGAGAGCTTTTCCTCTTCCTTCATTTTCTCCAGCGTATCGAAAGAGACCGATTCATCGTTTATCAAGGGAAGAACATCTGGTCTGAATTGCCCCGGTGCAACGGGCACGTTGACTATGGAGAAACCAGCTTCCGAAGCCTCTTTCTTTACAGCATCTATAAGGGCTTTCTTTCTGTCATCGTACGTTGCCCTTACACCCCCGACCTCCATCTCGGCCTTTTCGCTGCTGAGAACCGTGGGGATGTTACTTTTAAGAAGCTGAACACATTCCTCCAGAGCCTTCTCGAATCGGATTCCGTCTCCCGCCGGAAATGTAAGCACTACCGGATTTCTGGGATCCTCCATATTGCGAACGTACATGATGTCTCTAAGGTCATCTGTGGTTGTATCGATGCTGTTAAGAATGTTTTTTATGGTTGTTTCTCGCCCTGTTCCAGATATTCCCGTTACAAATATGTTGTATCCTATTGAAGGAATCTCAAGACCAAGTTTCAGGGCTCTTATTGCCCTCTCCTGCCCTACGATCTCCCCGGTGGGAGTGATGTCCGCTGTTGTCTCAAAATCAAGAGCTTCCGATGGGCATTTCCATTTGAGTTCTTCAGGTTTGAGCGGTATGACAACCATTTCTGTATCCTTCCCGCATGTTTTTCAATCCTATTTCTCTGGAGGTTCTGGCTCCAGAGGTACTATTGAGAGTGGACCGGCTTCCACTGAAAGGCCCCGAATCCTGTTTCCCCGTTCCACCTTACCCATTACTATAATGGTAGCTTCAGGACGGACAAGAATAGACTCAGCCCTCCTGAAGAGCGGCGAGGGCAAAAATACATCAGCCACTCCCGTATTATCCTCAAGCATAAGGAAACCTGCGCCAGCGGCAAGCCTTCTTCCTTTAACAAATCTTCCCCATATACCAATATTGACCATTGACCTGATAAGTTTCAGCGGGATCGTTCCATCAGGCCGGGTGATCAATTCCAGCGGAGACGCTGAAAGTGGAAGGTTCAACAGACCGAGTTCCATGGCGACTTTTGTTTCAATGGAATAGTCGGGAAGATCAGGAGTGCCAGGCGGTAAACCGGGAAAAAAACCTCCATTTCCTGCCTCCAGCTGAAGGAGCGCAGCTGGAGGCGAAAAACCTGTTTCACGGAAACAACCTGCTGCAGCCATATTTCTGCACAAAGACATTCCGCAACCTGCCTCGAGCAGTTCAAACGGATATCTGTACGGCCTGCCGTCCCTCATTTTCTCGTATTCTCTGCTTCCCATTCCCCTGAGATGATGAAATCCCGGAATTATTCTTCCCTTTTTCTCTCGCGTAAGCCATTCTCCCGTGTTAACTCCGGGAGGCTTGAACGAAATGCCAAGTCTTCTGGCCTCTTCAAGGTAAACCCTCGGACCGTAGAAACCACCTCCCGCTGCCATAACGGAGGCCATGTAAAGGGCTGGATGTTCAGCTTTCAGAAGTGCTGCAGCGCAGGAAACTGCACCGTATGTAAAGGCGTGTGCCCTGCAAAAACCGTAGCCGGCATAGCCGGAGAGTACATTCCAGATGCTTTCCGCTTTCGAAGGGCTCATTCCCCTGCGTCTGCAGATTGAGATAATTCCATTTTTATTAATCTGCTTCTTTTTGAGTTCTCTTCTAAGGAGATCTGAAGAGGCTTCATCGATTCCCAGAAGAACTTCTGCGGCTTTTGATACGTCTTCCTGATAAAGCATCACTCCAAGGTTCTCTCGGAGAATCGACCGCAGCTCTGGAAGCGAGGAATTCATAATCGATTCTGAACGAAGACAGTCAAGGTAGTTCTTTCTTCCGCCTCCTGCGGATGCTCCGGGTCTCACCAGTGCGAGGGCTCTGGCCACATCTTCCATTGTGCGTATCTTCATCTCCTTAAGAAGACCCCTCATTGCCGGCGACTCAACATGGACTACTCCTATTGTCCTGCCGGAATCAAGGAGTTCCCTGGCCGAGCCCGGAATGTTTCCTCCCTTGCGAAAAATGTTCAGCGGTTTCTGTCCAAGTCTCGAGCATACAATTGATATTGTTGTAAGCCCTCTCTGCCCCAGCAGATCCATTTTCAAGAGTCCGATTTCTTCGATTCCATCCTTGTCGAACTGGGTTATGTCGTAACCACCGGGGCTCGGTTGAAGGGGCACAAGTGTGTCTACAGGTTCATCTGCGCAGATCAGTCCGCAGGGATGAGGCGCCAGGTGGGAAGGGATATTAAGGATAAGTTTCGAGTTCCGAAGCGCTTCCGAAGCAACTGGTCTGCTCCAGGCAGCATTATCATGGTAACGCAGAATTTTCGTAAGGCTGTCGATCTCCCTGCTGCTGATACCCAGGCCTGATGCCGCGACCCTGAATGCAGACCGGGAACGGTGAGTCACTATCTGTGAAACAGCCGCTCCGTTCCTTCCAGCCTTTTCAAGAAACCACCTTATAACTTCATCCCTCCTCGAACTGTCAATATCAAGATCGATGTCGGGAGGACTTGACCTGAGAATGTTGAAAAAACGTGAAAATGACAATCCGTGTCGTATAGGACAGATTATTGATATGCCAAGTAGGTATGCGACTATGCTGCCCCCGGCTGAACCCCTTGCTGTTGCTGCGATGCCTTTTCTTCTGCAGTACTTGATGATCTCGCAGTAACGGAGAAAATAGCCAGCCAGTCCGTTTTCACATATGGCTTTCAACTCCATTTCCATTCTGCGAAGGGCGGATGGGCTTTTACTGTACAAGGACCCCATTCTGCTCTTAACAATTACAGCCAGTGACTTTTCCTCCGCTGGAATTCTGATTCTTACTTTTCCTGCTTTTACAGGTTCTGTTGAAATCATTCTCGTAAACTGTCTGTTCCCCTTCAATGAATGTTCAGCACCGCCGAAACGCTTTTTAAACACATCTATATCCGGCAACACATTATTCTTCCCGGCAAATTCCAGCGGATCAAGTTTCTTTTTCTCTATGGCCAGATATCCCCTTCGAAGAACCCTGTGCGTTTCAATACTGTCAAAACCCGTAAACACAACAGGCCAGGATGCTATCGGGCGACACCCCTGTTCAATGATCTCACGCTCTACAGAGCCGGGTTTTCTACCGGAGATGCATTCGGGGAAAACAGAAACGAAAACCGGCCCTGAAAAACCCATCTCATGTTTCAGCACTTCTGCCCCGGAAGGTTCTTTTACAATCGCTGCCAGTTTCGTACACGATGCCAGTAATTCCAGGGTTGAAATCCGTTCCGGGGCAGTTGTAGAGGTTATGAGACTGCATAGATTCCCCCATCCTCCTTCAAGAGCTGCAAAAACTACTTTTATCCCTTTAATTGTCAGCTCAGCTCCTGCGGCTCCGGTGATTTCGTTCTCTCTGCATGCCGTAGCGAATTCCAGCTGACCGGTTACAACTACGGGATCCGAAAGAACTCCTCCAGCATAACCATGTTTGGCAATTCCTTCTGCAAGCCGTGCGGGAGACTCAACACCATACCTGAAGGAGTACCAGCTTCGAACAGGTGTAATAACATATTCCATGGCATATATGTAAACAATTGTTCACTATTTCGCAAGGGGTCTGTTCCTGACTCGAATTAAAGATCATCCAGCGGACTTCGCGCCTTAGTCTTGAACTCACGTACAACATGGGTGTAGATCATTGTAGTTTCAACGCTCTTATGACCCAGGAGCTCCTGGATCTCGCGGATATCAGTGCTATTCATTAACAGTTCGGCTTCAAAATGGCATAGCCTATAGAAGAGCATATTTGAAACCCCGCCTTGACGCGTGACGTAAAGCGTCACATAATATGAGTATGATAAAAGCATTCAAGTGCAGGGACACAGAGAAACTGTTTAACGATTTGGATGTCCGAAGATTCAGAAGAATTAGCAAGATCGCGCGAATAAAACTTGAAGTTTTGAATGCTGCTGTTTCATTGCAAAGCTTGCAGATTCCTCCGGGAAACAGACTTGAACAATTAAAAGGAAATAGGAAAGGTCAACACAGTATAAGAATTAATAGCCAATGGCGAATCTATTTTATATGGAAAGAAGAAGGCGTCATTGAAGTTGAGATTGTGGATTATCATAAGGGGTAACAATATGGCAAAAACATTGTCTCCAATTACACCAGGTGATGTGCTACTGGAAGAATTCCTTAGACCAATGGGCATTTCCCAGAGTCAACTGGCAAAAGACATTAATGTACCGGCCAACCGCATCAGCCAGATTATTCATGGGAAAAGAGAAATTACCGCCGACACAGCATTGCGCTTAGGTAAGTGTTTCGGAATAGAACCTGAATTTTGGCTTAATCTTCAGGTTCGCTACAACATGAAAATTGCAAGGATTAAGTTGGGACAAATAATTGAGAAAGAAGTGAAGGTTCTTTTTTCGGAAACAGCAATGCATAATCATGCAAATGCATGAAAAGGCATTAGCTGCAACAAATAACAGCAAAGCCGAACAAACAAATTCAGCAGAACTTTGGCTCTATTCCTGAGTATCTATGCTTGCAAAGTCAGCTGATTTGAAGCGTTATACAAGGAAGAAATATGAAGCAAAATAGAAGCAAACGGATCGTAAGAGTCCCGGAAGATTTCTATTATCGTGTTCATGAAACACGTTATAAGTAATGGTTGCTTTTGCATACAAGAGAAAAATAGTATAACAAAACAAATGCAGCGTATATGGAATATCATGCCGATGACTTGTGCCCATCATAACCAACTGCATCCATACAATAGTATTGACAAATAGCCATACTCCAGCAATATTTAAATTATGAAAAAGAAACCGGATTTTCAGTGGGATGAAAACAAGAACCGGATGAATCAGAAAAAACATGGTGTATCTTTTTCTCTGGCTCAGCTGGCATTTCTTGATCCCTGCAGGGTCATCCTGGAGAATGTATCACTATAGCCAGGAAGAACAGAGATTCTACTGCTTAGGCCGGGTTACAGAAGGAATTCTGTCCGTGCGTTTCACCTACCGCAACAGACAGATCAGGATTATCGGAGCAGGATACTGGCGGAAGGGAAAAAGGATTTATGAGAAACAAAATAAAGTACACTGATGAACCAATGGGCGATGTCAGAATTACGGAGGATTTTCTCCCCACTCCAGAGGAGCTGGCGCTCAGGGATGAGACGGTGAAAATTACCATCTCGCTTACAAGGCGCAGTGTCGACTTCTTCAAGAAAGAAGCCGCTCTTCACAATACACAATACCAGAGAATGATCCGAACTCTCCTGGACGAGTACATAGCACATCAGAGATAAGTAAGCTATAACAATCGCATCAACTCGGACTAACAAAGCTACACAGCTTTGCACCAGATCCAATCGAGAATTACGATGTTTGGGATAAACCGAAGTATCACGGCTGCATTTGGATTAACAAGACCAATGGTCACATACATTTTTATGGAGTTCAGTTGCAGCTTATTCAAAGCGTTAACCATGAATTGTGTGCTTCCTCAGAAAATGTTTGTTTCTGTTATAGAGTTATGGATATATTATTAGTATGAATTGAGAACAATAACTGACGGGAAACTGATATGAAAAAGTACATGATAGCTGCTATTATCGCTGCTATCTCTATTGTGGGATGCTCGAGCGATCCTTCAGCGCCATCGGGATCTCTTCCCACAGTACAGAACCTTACCATTAACGAAACGGCTTCAAAGGGAGATTCGGTGGTTCTGGAATGGGATGCCCTTGATGTGGAAGTTGACGGATATCATATCTATTTTGCAACAACTCATCCGGGAAACTGGATAGAGCCTGGCTTAACGGCGGATACAACCTGGACGCATATAGCAACATCGACCGGATATTACGAGATAAAGGCCAAAAAGGGGCTGGATTACTCCACGGACTTTTCTAACAGAGTTAATTCCAGAGCTCAAGCCAATTATTCCCAGGAACAGGAGCTCAGAGCGAACACCACATCAAACGGTCTGATCTTCTATGATGACGGGCTCGGCTGGGGAACCGGCGTAGCCGATTCCTCAGAGTTCCATCAGGATATCTACGTTGGAATAGCTAATAATAAGGTTTACCTTTATTCGGGCAATCACAATCCTGCGCTGTATCCCGGCGGAAACGATACAAAGCTATGTCTCAGGGGTACACACGGAAACGTCGCGCCTGAACCCGGTGCGTCAGAATGGGTTGATTCTGTACAGGTAACCGATTTCAATTGGGTATACGTGCAGCTGTCTAATAACCATTACGCTGAATTCTACGTAGACAGTGTATATACCAACGGTGCGGATCTGATTTCCTTCGAATATCAGCTTATCGATTACCTCAGGCTGTTCAACGTACTTTAGTGTAGTTAATGTCCTGAATGGCGGCGGGGTTCCACTCCGCCGCTGATTCCATTAAAACAGGTCCCTCTTGCTCTTCATGGCCTTTCTGATATCCTTCATCAGTTTCTTCAAGTTCGGATCATTTTTAATCTTCTGATCTCCGGTTACTCCGGCTATCATCTTATCGACCCTTCTTAGCTTTCCGGAAACCAGTTTTCCAAGAATAATCAGATACTCCATGGCAAGTTGAGGCTGCGTCCGAGTCATATCGGCAAAATGCTCCCGGGTCATCCTGTAAAGAACCGATTTGCCCGATGATCTGACGGTAGCTGACCGCTCTCTTTCATCAAAGAACGCAATTTCACCGAATACATCGTTAGCTTCCAGCGTATCCAGGCAGACTGCCTTGTTGCCAGTACCTTCGATAATCTCGAGTTTCCCCGACTTGATGATGAAGAAATCCGTGGTAAGTTCTCCCTGAAACATCATCGCGTCTCCGTTGTTCAGTTCAGCTACTTCATAGAAAGGCATCATTTCGGGTTCAAGAAGTCCTCTACCCTGATTGAAAAGCTCTTTTTCCTTCATATTTTCCTCCTTGGTGAGTTCAACAAAATCTATTTCAACAAATAATTAAACTATATCCTTTGCCCCTGTCAACCTTGAACTTTGCGGAACATCCTGTTCAGGTTAAGGAAACTGAAAGCTCAGAAGGGTAAGCCCGGCTCTGGGCGATGGAATAATCAGCAGCCTGTTCTTGTAACAGCAGTGAAAACAACACGGGAGGTTGAAAATGTTTCTTAATGCGATGACATCGCTGATGATTCTCTCCGTTTCGGTCGCCGGATATTTCTGTCCGGGCAGGTCAAGCGGCGAAAATTACCAGGAAGTAGTACAAAAGGTATCGGAGATGGTCTGGGACCAGAATGTAAGAAAAATGGCCAGCGCGCACGGTCTCGATGTGGTCAATGTAACCTGGGAGGATACAGGCCGTTATTCCGGCTCATGCTGGGGGCCCAATATTTCCGATATGACAATACAGGTCCACAGTTATCAGAACGGAGCTGAACAGCCCACCCTTACCTGTATGCCTGTGATAAGGTATCCGAATTTCCATGACATTTCGGCGGATCTTGACCCGGATAATTTTTATCTGCTGGTGGGCAATGAAATAGGAGAAGATCTTGCGCCCGTATCACTGACGGATTTCGTTGACAATATCAGGTACTATCTCCACGACCCGGAATCATGGGATGGTGACGAACACAGCCTGCTCTCGGAGCGGGACAGCGTTGTTCTGGTAAGTGCCCAGGCAGTGTTTCTTCCCATAAAGGATGAGGGAAATGCCACATTCAATCCTGTACTTTACAATTATCAGTCCTACGAAAGCGATCCTGCTGTACTTACAATTCTGGTAACAAGAGAAGGTACAAGTGTAACTGTAATAGATAACGCAAGAGACGCGATTCCCGGATCCTGGAGCTGGGGCCAGAGGCTTTTCTTCAACGAGGACGGTGAACGTGCCTGCCTGACAGGACAGCGGATTTCGGATTTCAGAGCTGATTACGTAAGCAATGGAGGAGACCCCTCGGATATATCAGAGGAGAGTAACCTCAATATGGTTTTGTTGATACAGATTCCACTGAAGCAGAGAAACCCTCAGAACACGTATTTCGATGATGTATGCTGCGAGTCTTCGTGCGTAACGTATTGTGGAGCGGGTGAGTTAAGCAGGGGTGTATCGGATGTCGAAGCTGCCGTTATTGGCCATGGGGAGCTGGAAGGGCCCTTCACTGAGATGGATGATCTTGAGATCCGCAGGGATCCTGAATTCCCTATCAGAGTTACCGTGCAGTTCTACAAGGCCACTTCAAACGGGATTGCCTCGCATAACGATATCGATGAAATCGCGGAAGAGATTCAGAAGGTATACGATCAGGGTTCGTACGTTGGCTCCCTCGTTGTTCCCGACCCGGGAGTCTACAGACCTACCGACTGGGACAGGGCATCCGTACCCAGAAGACTGAACAGGTACTGGGACTACAGGCGAAACGGATTCCTGAACTGGATAGGCAGAAGAGATCTTATAAACTGAAAATCCAGGGGTCGAATCCAGGGGTCGAATCCAGGGACCGGGCCTGACATCTAAAGGCCCGGTTCCTCTTGCATTTCTTTCAGTTTTCTGAGGAACCCTCTTCACCCAACCGGCGATGAGTAAGACAACCGCTACCGGAATAGTGCCTTGATGGCACCGAAGGTGGTAGTTGCTATAGCCATACTGTAATCGTTAACATCGAAGTTATCGATGTAGATAACCGGCATCATGTCCTCGAATGTGCCCCCGATTCCCGACATACCGGCCCCGAGAACGTAGGTACTATCCTGGAATTCCGAGTTTACGGTGCCGTTGACCGATACCTTGAGACTGACCGGATTGTTTCCCGTGACTTCAAAGGAGAGATCGTACCAGGACATCTGTTCCCCGTTACCTCGATTTACTACTGACTGATTATACTGACAGCTACAGTAACCAGTCAATATCACAGATGCCTTTTTAACCACCTGAAATCAAATCGTAGAATACAACTCGTTCTTGGAGCCGGAGATGTTCCTTTCAATATCAATTAGATGTATATTATGCATCCTGGATTCAAGTTCTAAGTGCAACAGTTAACACTTATGAGGCCCCCCTCTGTCAAGGGGTAAAATTCGTCACTGACAGCATGTGCTAACTGTTTTCATTTATCGTCTTGTATTCAGTTTTTGCGTTCTGTCTTTGTTTCAATACTTGGCTCTGCCCAAACACTTATCGA
>JAUVLV010000036.1 GCA_030600545.1 Candidatus Aegiribacteria sp.
GAATTTAACTCCTTATATGATAAGTAATTATCATAGTTACCAGACACATCATTGTCAAGGGGCAAAACAACACTTATATTGTATCATAATATAACTTTACAAAGTTCTATCTATGACTTGGTCTTTTGTCGGTGGCATCAACTTTACTTCAATATAATCATTTAATATTATAATGTTTAATATATTTTGATAATAATGATAGAATTCAAAACCTGACTTCATAAAGGAGTTAATATGTTCGTGTTATTACTGGGAATTCTGATAGCCACAACAGGCAGCGGTATGATTTTATCGGAAACGCACGAAGACAATTTCGCAGACGGGACTTCTCCATACCTGGAAAGTATTGAAAGAAATTTTTTCAAAGGAGATTCCCTCAATGTAAGTTTCGTGGGCAACTGGCCTTTTGGCGCATCCAGGGCGATTACTCTTGACGAAACAAGAGAGCTTGCATTCTGTGGCTCGGGTGGTGGTGTATATCTGCTTGATGTTTCAACACCTTCAGCGCCACAAACCGTATCGGACATACATACGAGAGGAGTAGTCGAGGGTCTCTTCTACAATTCCGCAGATTCGGTTCTGTTTATTGCAGTAGGCGATACAGGCTTTGAAATATGGTCTGTATCGAACCCATCAAACCCGGAGAAACTTGGTTACTACGATACGCCGAACTGGACTTATTCTGTAGCAGTCTCCGGCTCGTACGCCTACGTTGCAGACGATGATGATGGGCTCCGCGTGATTGATATTTCAGATCCATCATCACCCTGCGAGATTGGCCATTGCAATACACCGGGCAATTCGCGTTGTGTAGTGCTCTCCGGCTCGTACGCTTACGTTGCTGATCTTGGCGAAGGCCTCCGAGTGATCGACATCTCTAACCCGGCATCACCATATGAGGCAGGCTGCTACAATACACAGGAATACTCTTACGGTTTGGCGGTATCCGGTTCATATGCCTACGTCGCGGATGGTAATGGTGGTCTCCGGGTGATTGACATTTCTGATCCACTGTCACCTGACGAAATCGGCTATTGCGATACACCGGGTTATGCCTGGAGCGTAGCAGTCTCCGGCTCGTACGCTTACGTCGCTGATTACGGCGGCGGTCTTCGTGTGATTGATATATCCAGTCCATCATCACCGAATGAGACCGGTTATTTAAATACGCCAAGCAATGCTCGCGGTGTAGCGGTATCAGACTCATATACATACGTTATTGCCGGGTATGCCGGTCTCAGAGTAATTGATGTATCAAATCCGTCATTACCGAATGAGGTAAGCCATTTTGATACACCGGACGAAGCTCTTGAAATAGCTGTTTCCGGTTCATACGCCTTTGTCGCAGATCACTATTCCGGACTCCGTATAATCGATGTATCTGATCCAGCATCACCGCAAGAGCTTGGCTATTGCTATACACAGGATAATTCATACGGTGTAGCGGTATCCGGTTCTTATGCCTACGTTGCGGATGCTGATTCCGGTCTCCGGGTTATTGATATTTCTGATCCAGCATCACCGTATGAGATCGGTTATTACGATACACCGGGTTATGCCCGTAAAGTAGCAGTCTCCGGCTCGTACGCTTACGTCGCTGATGTGGCAGGTGGATTACGAATTATTGACATATCCGATCCATCTTCACCTTTTGAGGTAAGTCATGTTTATCTATATTATTATGCTTATGATGTAGTAGTTTTTGGTTCGTACGCCTATATCGCGAATGGACTGGCTGGACTCAGAGTGATTAGCATATCCGATCCATTATCACCTTATCCGGTAGGAACCTGTGACACTCCGGATTATGCTTCTTCTGTAGATGTTTCCGGCTCGTACGCCTATATTGCAGATAAATCCGGTGGGCTCAGGATAATCGATGTGTCTGATCCATACTCACCGTTCGAGGCGAGTTATTGCAGTACACCCTACAGCGCACGTGGTGTATGCGTATCCGGCATATTCGCTTATGTGGCTGATGGATTTGGCGGACTCAGGGTAATTGATATATCAGATCCGTTATCGCCTTACGAGTTCGGACACTACATAACAGCGTACTTTTCACACAGTGCAACGGTATCCGGATCGTACATTTACGTCGCGGATGAAGATGCAGGACTTCAGATATACGAGAATATGTATACCGAAATAGAAGAAGAGCCTGAATCACTTCTACCTGTGGAGAGTTTCTTTTTTCAAAACGAGCCAAATCCATTCAGTGAAAATACTCTGATCAGTTATCAAATACCGGCTATCGGTGAGATCTCGCTGAAGATTTATGACGCATCTGGCAGGCTTGTCAGTACACTCGTTGACGAGCAAGCTGGATCGGTTCAGAACAGCGTAGTATTCAACGGGGGTTCACTGCAGCCGGGTATCTACTTTGCCAGACTGCAGGCAGGTGATAGCAAATTAACAAGGATGCTAGTATTGATAAAATAGAGTCACCTCGATAAACCAGCCCTTCGGATTTCATACATCCGCTTGAGAAAAGACTGAATAGAAACAGTAAACTGCACACTCGCATTAATGATCTACCGAATGACATAATCCTTAACCTTAATCTGTTTTCCGTACTATCGAATTGTTTCTTACGAACCGATCCACAATATCATTGCCAGTTCCATGCTGAATTCTTTTACCTGTCCAGGGATTATTGATCCATATGTACGTCAAGCTGAGGATAGGGTATGGAGATATTCTCGGCGTCAAATGTTTTCTTTACACTTTCGTTCGTATCGAAGAACACGTTCCAGTAATCTTCATTATTCACCCATGCCCGTACGGTGAAATTCACACTGCTGTCAGCCATTTCGAGAAGCCCGACAAATGGCGCAGGATCCTTGAGTACCCTTTCATCCTCGGACAGTATCTTCAGCAGTATTTCCTTTACCTTGTATTTCCTTCCAATTCATTTCAACGAATCCATCATGAACATTATCTTACAAATAGAATCTTCTTTATCTCTGCAAAATTTCCTTGAGACAATCTGCAGTAGTAGATACCGGAAGTCATTACATTTCCAGAATTATCATTCCCATCCCAGAATATGGAATAACTACCAGCATATTGATTTTCGTCGACCAGTGTTCGTATCTTCCGTCCCATCAGATCATAAATATTCATCGATACATGGGAACCGTTTGAAACTTGATATTCTATGGTAGTTCGCTGATTGAAGGGATTGGGAAAATTCTGTAACAGAGCTGTGCCTGCGGGAGTAACAATGTCTTCATCATCAATCTGCAATAGATCCGAATCCTGGAAAATGAGGAACGAAGATTCGGTGGTAACAAACAAATAATCATCAAGCACAGCTACATTGTAACAGCACCCCGGTATTGGATATTCTTCCAGAAGAGAAGGAGCTGAAGGTTCGGTAATATCGATTTTAAGTAAGTTGTAGTCAGCTATATATGCAAAATTATCCTTAATACAGATACCTGTTGCATTTGTAACTTCATCGTATGTGCTTACTACTGCTGGATTATTGATATCTCCTACGTTTATTATTTGCATATGCTGATTGCATACAAGATACAACAGGTTGTCCTGCACTACGATATCCCTGGCATAGTTACAGGCGGTCGTTATAGAAGTCACCTGATATGGATTTGAGCAATCACTCACATCCACTATCCATAAAGTATACGATCCATCTCCCGCAATAAAGGCGTATCCGTTGCTAACGCAGATTCTAAGCGCGTTATCGCTGAGAGTTAAAGAACCTTCCAGAATAGGATTCAATGGATCCTGCAAGTTCACTATTTTAAGATTTTCATGATCCAGGATATATACCAGAGTATCTAACGCGAATATATCCTTGGCAGAAGAATCGTACTCCCCGGCAAGCTGAGGCGCGTCAGGGTTATTAACATCGATAGTAATAAGTGTATACACCGAACCAATGTAATCCTGCATATAAACATAATCATCTTCGACATCCAGGTTATTGGGCATTGCCCATAGATCCATTGGGTATTCTCCTTGCAAAAAAGGATTTTCCTGATCTCCAATGTCGATGATTTTTAATCCGCCTGGTACTGAAAAGATTTCACCCATATCCGCAAGATAAGCATTATTCTGATCGATCTTAACTTCCTGAAGCCAGTAAGGTCTTTCAAGGCTTCCTTCCAAATAAGTACTTGCCGGTTGTTGAACATTCAGTATTTCCAGAAAAGAACCTTCGGATGATAACAGATGATCCTCGTTAAGAAATATCGACCTTACATTATCCATGGTAGAAAATGATTGGGCAATAAACGGTGTATTCAAGTTGGATATGTCAACGACATCCATATTGTCTGCGGCAACAAAGGCGTAATCACCGGCAACTTTTACATCGTGTGCGGAACCGGATGTAGAAATATGCGACTTGAAAACCGGACTCGAGGGAATAGTTACATCAACAATCTCAAGACCATTAGCATGGTCCGCTACAAAAGCATATCCATTCGAAAAGACAACATTATTTCCATAACCCGGTGTATGGTAGTTTGAAACGAAAGCAGGGTTTTCCGGAGTAGTTATGTCAAGAACCGTAAGCCCCATACTTCCTGTATCGGAAATGTAAGCGTAATAACCATCTATATCTATTCCGACTGCTCCCGGTACAGGATAAAAACCAATTGAATCGGGAAGAGCAGGATTGGTGACGTTGAAGACCTTCATACCGCTTCCGTCAACTACATAGAGAAGGGTATCACATAGAAATAATGTGTGTGCTCTCTGCAAAGGATATGTTGATACCAGTTCCATACTGTTAATGTCAACAATCCTGAGCCCTTCTTTATCGCCAATATAAGCGTAGCTGCCTTCAACTACTATGTCATTTGAACCCGTTATGCCTTTGTATCCACAGGGGATATAAAGTTCTGAAATGACTGAAGGATTCGAAACGTCGGAAATATCAATATGACAAAGACCGTTATTGAATGAAGCCCAGACATCCGTACCTGCTGAAAAGACATCGGTAACCTGAGACCACATACAACTTCCTGTATATTCAATATTTTGTTCTTTAGCAACCTGATTAGTAGCTATTTCGTCAATAATCCAATTATAAGGCAGTGAATTATTGCAAATGGATCTTGTTTGTGAAATATCCGATGATGCAGATGCATGTATTGTGAAAATAGTAAGTGTAAGTAACGAAAAGACGAATACTCTTGTTACTTTATTTTCCTGTAATGCCTTTTTATTTCTCATGATTTTACTCCAATAATTACTATCAGGAAAGTGTTACCTGTTATCTTAATTATTGTCCTGAAGACTCCCGATGTATGATATACAATTGGATGTTTTGACTGAATTTGCAATACCACCGGTAATCCTGCTCCGTCAATACAATCAAAGGTTGATCTTTACCTTTCACTTCTTACTGCAACACATGCCTTTGTTGGATTATCGCCTTATCTCTTTCTCGATAACCGAAATGGGAAACGGTTTCCCGTGTGCGGGATAAACCGTATTGGCTCCTTTATCGATCAGCAGTTCCCAGCTCCTTATTACGGCGTTCATGTCCTCAGCGAAGATGGGCAGGCCCGGTGACAACCGAAGTGGAAACATGTTCATGGCCAGATCACCGACCAGAGCATCACCCGAATGAAGCAGCACACTGAGGGAACCGGGGGTATGGCCGGGTGTCCAGATGACACTGCCCGGAATTCCGTATTCCTCAAGGGAAATCCCTTCATTACCGATCAGAAGATCAACGCCTGTTGCCGTTACTTCGGATGCGGGCATGAAGTATCTGTGAAGTGACATAATAATTTTACCCCAGCGCGTGACTCCCGGAGGTGAAGGCATGGTTGGATTCTCCAGCCACTTAGATTCAGAACTATGCATCGCAAGCTTCGCACCAGTGGCTGATTTAATTTCGAAAGCGGATCCGACATGATCCCAATGACCATGAGTAATAACTATCAGTTCAACGTCTTCCGGAGCGATTCCTGCCGCTTCCAGCCCTTTGAGGAACTTCCTGCCATTCCCCGGACAGCCGCAGTCAACAACGATCACTGCATCTCCCCTGAGCACGTAACTCCTGCTGAATCCAAGGGAGATGGGTATGATGTCTACACTCATTTTCTGCTTCCATTCCTGTCAGTTATCAAAGAAGATCTTCAGAAGATATCCCTGTGAATATACTTACTCATCATGTGATCGGATTAAGGCACGGGACCAAAAGCCCCGTGCCCATCGGTTACTTTCTGTGAGCTCTGTGCGCTGAGGCCAGAGCCTCATCTGCTTTCGTGGCTCCGAAGAGCCATGTCATGCGGAGGGTTCTCCTGCGGTCATGACCACAGAACAGGCAGAAATGACAGCCGTCCTTTCCGTAATCCTCACCGAAGAATATTCCCTCTTCCTCGGTATAAACCTCTACGAAGGAATTCTCACGGCATGCGCGAGCCCATTTGCCCATGTCAGCCCAGGCTCCAGCATGATCGCGCCCCTGGACAAGACCGGGGAACCTCTCGCAGGTAAGGACTCCGTCGGCAACGGATCCTCCAGGCTGCACGAATCCCCTTATATCCAGTTCTCCATCCAGATAAGAGCCGGATGCGGCAACACATTCAAGAAGGGTTCGCAGCACCGGTACACCGGGTACAAGTCCTGCGCTCCACTCCAGCGGAACCGAGCCGTACTCCCTATGATCGACAAGCCAGGTCATCCGCCAGCCCGTTTCGGTCAGGCCGCCCACGATTTTCTTGTACTTCTTTATCTCCGGTATATCGTTCTGCAGGAGATAGGGATTCTCCCTCCTGTCCATGATCCGGGGGTGAATTCCGCCGAACCAGGGCTTCTCCCAGCCGAACTCGGAAGGTTCAGGATGGGAGGAGAGCAGATATTCAACTCCGTCCAGTTTAAGTGAGTACACATGACCGCAGGCAGATGGATCTATGAGAGCCATCACCCTGTCGTTGGACAGGAAGAGACAACCGGAATCATCCCTGCCGGCGTCAACCATTTTCCCGGCTTTTACCATGTATACGGGCATTATCGTTGATCGCTTCGCAAGGGACATATTCACATCTACAAGGCCTGTCCCTGTCAGCTTGCCCGATATGGAAATGCTCTGACGAACCTTACCGGAGCAGATCTTCTTTGAATCCGCGTCAATCCTTGCCTCCCGCTCTCCGTGAAGGGGATGGCTTAGAAAAATCTCCGTGCCCGAGGCCATAACCGGCTTCAGGTTATGCCGTAGAAAAGGAATTGTTTCCCTCCAGCTGCCAACGTTCCATCCCAGCCTGGAAGCCTTCAGCATGAGACTTTCCACACCGCCTTCTGAGTAAAGCATGTAAAACGGAAGTGACATGAAAGTCTCTTCCGGAGCTACATCCACCTCGGGGATACCCGGCATGTCGTATTCCAGTTCGGTCCAACCGGGGAAGTATTTCATGATGGATGCTCCCGGACCGGTGATACCTGTCCATGGAGCAGCCAGCCCGGAAACGAGGGAAGATAGATCCTCTTCCCAGTCCGGCACCTGATTGTACACCCTGGGCTCAACCATTAAGCCATCTGCAAGCGGTATCAGATCGTTCTTGGGCAAAAACACGTTACTGAAACCACTGTCGGCACGGAAAAGCACCTTCTGCAGCGCATCGGAACCATTATCCACTCCAGAGCAGGTCTCGGCGTACCCTGCGGGATCCAGCCGCACACGAATCCAATGGGTCATTCCCGGTCTTGAGGGCCAGGATGTCTTTGCCGTTACCTGACCGTTATCCAGCTCCAGGCTGTACGTCTGTTTGGGAAGATCCGAGTTCCAAACAACAGGTGGTCCGGCGTTAATTGAGAACCGCCCAAGCTTCCTCGGTCGGTCACCCTCGCCACGGTTCCACATGGAAGTTAAGGCGCCCTTCCGGGCAACGGTAAGTACTACATCTCTGCCTACTATCACGGCTGCCTTCCGTGTATCCAGTATCATGGGCTCACCAGAATAGACTCCTACAACCAGTATCACGGTTTCAGTGTAGCCCGTTTCACCCAGCCTTACTGAAAGTGTATGAATACCCTGTTCCATGTGAGGCAGTTCCACTGCATGACTCTGGTAGATATCGGATGCAAGGGTAATCTGTTTTTCACAGAATTCACCGTTATCAACAGCGTAGCTCAGCAGAACAGAGGACACCGGGGCAAGTTTCTTCAGATCCAGTTCCAGTTCTCCTGCTCCGGGCGAAAGGAATCTCACCAAAGGGGATTGCAGAGCGACCTCTTCCACCCCGTTCACACCGAGGCCAAGTTCAAGCTTCGAGTCCTCAATCCTGACGATCAGCCGATCAGCCGGTTCGTAGGGTGTTTTTGCAACCCTCACCGGCAGGGGTTCCACTGAAGCAGTATCAGGCGCAGTTCCAATGCACTTCATGGAACTACCGCAGTCCAGGCTTACATTTTCCAAATCAAACCCTGAACCCGAAAGGGTCACCTTATAGGAGCGGCCAACCAAGTACTCTTTGCCCGAGTCTACTGTTAATCCGGCGCTGAAACCGGGGTACTCCATGCGGGAAAGCATTCTTCCGCTTCTGTCGAACTCCGCTACGAATTTTTCATCATCCCTGTTGAACACATACCGGAAGATTTCCCTGCAGGATTCGGTCTTCTCCACATCCTGCTCAACGAGAAGTGCCCTCTTGAAACATTTGTACCAATCATCTCCCTCGAGGAAATCAAGGAACTCCTTCCTTCCCAGCAGAAAAGGCATGTAGTTCTGCATGTACACATTTGTCTCAGGCACCCAGAAGTATCCCGTCTTCTTGTAAAGGGGCACGGCCTTCATGTTGGCCGGCCAGGTATGCAGATCAATTCGCTTCATGCCGTACTCCACCGATCTTGATACCGAGTCCAGCAGAAGGGCTTTCCCTATTCCCATGCCGTGCATATCGGGCACTACATTTATTATATCCACATACGAGGCTTCAGGTTCACCTCCATACGGACTGGTCCTGCAGAAACCCACAACCCTGTCTGCCACAAGAGCCAGCACGGTAAAAAGCTTTCCCGAACTTTTCTCATCTTGCACAACGCTTGAAGCGCTGATCTCCGACGCTCCGAAGAAACCGGGCGGCCAGACTGAAAGACTTTCCTTCCACATACGCACAATACTGTCAACATCGGAATCGCAGAAATCACGATAGACAATCAAAGGATTCATATATCCTCCTTAAACCTATAAATACACCTGTATATTGATTAGTTCATGAAAACCGGCAGAGACACCCACCATGGGTACAACGCGTCTCAGACGCTGCGCGGTTTCCCTGCCTGAACTGCTACCAGGATTGGATGAATCTCAGAAAACCAGATCGATTCCAAACACCAATCGGCAAATGAACATGACCTGAATTTCTGACAAAGGAGGCTAGGAAGCCCGACACCCCTGTCGGTTACTGTAACGCTGAATCATTGCTACCTCCCTTCCTTGATGCCGACTGAGAATCGGCGGTTGATTGAACTGCTAAACAGTTGCAAGCCGGAATATATCAACATTTCGATAAAAGTGACAAGTTAATTACAAAAACCGGCAGAGCGGAAAATCTTTAAGTGACTATCATCAATACGATGATATATGTTTATTTGTAATTTGCATATATATTTTGATAATAATGCTTAAATGCAAAATTTGACCTCATATGTATTGACATATATTCTAATCGTAAATATCATACACCATACCTATGGTGGTTATTCACGATTCGGGAGTAAAATGCAAAACAATCATATTGATATTCTGATAAAAATGGGGCTTTCACTGAATGAAGCCAAAGTCTATCTGGCTCTGCTGAGAAAAAAGATATCGCAGGTTGGAGAGATTGCTACTCTGTCGGGTGTTCCGCAGAAGATGATTTATTATGTGCTGCAGAAACTGATGAGCAAGGGCATGTGTTCGCTGGTTCCAGGAAAAGTGAAAAAATACAAGCCGACTGAACCAGGCATAGGAATTGGAAATTTTATCAAAAAGGCTCAGAATCAGATCGATTCTTCGAAAAACATGCTGGATCAACTGGAAAAGCAATATGAGATCGGTCAGAACGAGACAAGTTCCATGGAATGCATCGAGATAATTCAGAATACGACAAACGTAGCACAGAGAGTTCTTTCCCTGGAACGTTTGTCAACAGAAGAAGTGCTGTCTTTCAACAAACCACCGTACGCAATGATGGATAGAAACATTGAAGAGCTGCATGGTTTAAAAAGAGGAACCAGATACAGATCAATCTACCAGATAGAAGAAGCAAAGACATTAATCTCAATGTCGGTAATGGAAATGTATCAGCAGTCTGGAGAAGAAGTTCGAATCGCGAAATCACTTCCGATGAAAATGATGATTTTTGACAGCAGGATTCTGATGTTCGCTCACGAGGAATGCTTAGCACAGTCGGAAAACTTCACCGCCGTGATAATTCAACGTTCCAGCATAATAAACGCATTAAAAGAACTGTTCGAATTGTACTGGTCACAGTCAATGACTGTTGAGAAATTCAGGGAAGAATACAAAGATTCGATTTCCCCGGAAAAGCACATAATGTCGAAGTAGAGTGAAGTAAAATTAAAAAGAATGTACCTTGATATACTGGCAATTTGATAAACACTTTCATGGGAGAAAGAAAATGAAAAGAACAGGAACTTTATACGGTGCATTGATAATTGCTGTATTGATGATTCTGCCGGGCATTGTCCGGAGTATCGATATTTCAGACGGTTATTACTATTCAACCGAATCGAGAGGACACAATCCACAGGCGATAACAGCTTACAATTTCGGTCCTCAGATTTACTACTATTCCGGTACTTACGACAGAACGTATTTCCTTTGGATGCAGCGGGGTGGAACAGGATATTCCATCGAAAATATGGTTCTGTATTACGATCATGATACCGAAGTTCTTTCCGAATCGTACGGAGTTTCTCCCGGAATTCCCGGAGCAACCGATTGTCACGCACATGGATCCCTTATAGTTGCCGATGACGGTCACATAATCGTGGTTCACGAAAGGTTGCGGAATACCAGCAGCAGTGGTCATAATGGTAATTATCAAATCAAGCGTTCAGTAAATCCCGAAGATCCTTCAGCTGGTTTCACACTGGTGCACGAAACTGGATCAGGTAACTGTTATCCTCACATCTGGAAGACAGCAAATGGTGACCTTTTTGTGTCATCAAGGTATGGAAGCGATTATTACTACGATCATTACCGGATCATGTTCTACAAATCCACAGATAACGGTTTGACATGGAATACCGGAAACATCGTTGTAAATTTCGGAACCGCGCGGAACTACTGGGCATATCATGCAAGAATAACACAGAGCGACAGCGATGGAATTAATCTTGCAGTGAATCGCTGTGATCGCGATCCCGGCTACGGCTACCCGGACTGCTACTATCTGAACAGTGAAGATGGCGAGACCTGGACAAATATAGACGGTTCCTTCACAAAGAATATCATCACAGATGGACCTCTCACCTGCGATGAGATGGACAGCCATTGCCTTGTGCAGCACCTTCCGGGAAACAACGAAGTTACCTCTCTTGGTTCAGGCTGTTTTTCACCATCAGGCAATATTTACTTCATTGATTGCGAATCATGGCGTAACAATCCTGATCCCGCCGACTGGTATTTGCGCTACTGGGAAGATGATGAGTGGAAAAAAGTAACAATACCTCATAACGATAAGTTCATGTGGATATACGGAATACATTCCTTTTCGGATGAAGAATTCGACATATACATAGAGTATTACGGAACACCAATTCATGAAATACAGAGATGGAAAACAACGGACAGAGGTTTGACCTGGAACGTTGTTGAGGAAATAACCAGCGGAAGTGCTTACGATCACAGATATCCGGTGCTTACGTCTAATCTTGACGATTCACCATATCTTTCGCTAACCTCAAGTTATCTTAATGCAAGCAGTTGCGCCGATATCTTTATTCTGTCACGTGAAAAACCAACCACTCCCATAGAGGAACAGTCAACACCAGAAATGTTTACAGATGTGATACTAAATCAAAACAACCCTAACCCAGTAAGTCTTTATACAAATATCTCATATTCTCTGTCGGAAACCGGAGTGGTTTCGCTGAACATCTACAGCATCAATGGTGAACTTGTGGAAACTCTCGTTAACGGAGAAACACAGGTGGAAGGGAATCATTCTGTTCTATGGGATACAGGTGAAATGAATTCGGGTATTTACTTCTATCGCATTACCACCGGGAATTCCACTGAAACAAGGATGTGTACCATTCTGAGATAATGGGGTCAAATCTTTACTCTTGACAAATAGTACTGTATTACTGCTATTGGAACACGGATTGACCTTTAAGAACCCGGTATCCTGGTGGCTATTATCATGTCACCTGCTGCGGGAACGAAAGAAAGCTGATATCTGCAGAAATCGGTGATTAATAGCAGATAATCATTGCCTTTTCTGTCTCAAAGCCATTTGGAGTATCAAGCCTCAGGAAGTACAAACCATGTTCAATACCATTCAGATTAAAACTGAAATCTCCCGATTCCAGAATTCCTTCGAATATTTTTTCGTGAAGTCTGCCTGATATATCGAAAAGCCGGAGACTGAAATAACCTGCTTCAGGAGCATGAATATGTACGCTCAATACTGAGGCAGGATTGGATACTACTTCCAGCATTCCTGAATTCCGCATGCCGGGCTGATCGTCTTCAATTCCTCCCGGATAACATCCCTCTATCACGACATATTCCAGTTCGGGTGTTACGGCGGGGTCTGTGGTACTCAGTACGGCTCTGTACTGAAGCAGCAGAATTGTATCCGGCAGTATCGCTCCGAGGTATGTCCCGGACTCTGTTATCGGATCGGTCCATTCACCCATGTTACCGGGAGTCATCCCTGTTCTAAGCTGAAAACTGATCGAAGTGCCGTCAGGTTCATTAGAGGTCCACTCAATATTCCCCCACACAATCTCCCAGTCTGTGACCATCGGTACCCACGCAAGAGATGATTCCAGAGCACCTGTACCAGGATAATCCTTACTGTCCGCAAATTCACATGTTGAATTATCATCCTGCAGCCAAACCGCTTCCAGTGTTATGCTGCCCTGTGAAGACCAGTCTATTGACTGGCTGGTCCAGAATGTATCATCAAGCCAGTAAGTGGGCCCCTGATGTCCCGGCCCTCCTGACCAGTCCGTCTGTTCAAGACCCTGACCAATTACTGCTGAAATAAGAACGAACAAAAGTATAAAGATTGAATGCTTCATATACAGTGTACTTTCTGGTTATTCGAATTGACTCTCTTTAGAAGAATACGGTAACAGTTAACGCTGGTCAACGAAATCCGTTCCCTTCTGTATCTGCAGTCAAAGCAGCAGCATTGCGTTTGTGAGTGATACTTCCCCTGTATCCAGACGGCAGTAGTATATACCTGAGCTTACCGAATGCCCTCTGTTATCCCTGCCGTCCCAGACCACCGAGTGGTTTCCAGCCGGCTGAGTCGCATCGACAGGAGTACAGACCCTGTGGCCGGCTGTGTCAAAGATCGTAACTGACACACTGCCGCTGCAATGAAGGGCGTAACATATAGTCGTTTCCGACTGGAACGGATTTGGGAAGTTCTGATACAATCGAATACCGGCAGGTTCAATTGTTTCTTCTTCAATTGAAGTAATGGATAGCTCCTCAATGAATACAGGGTTTTCTCCGAGGACAACTGTGACAATTCCGTCAATGACAGGCTTTGTTTCTGTCAGGAAGAAATACGGATAATCATCGGGATCGAGATAGTTACCATTTTCCGCATCAGGAACTGCCTGAGTAATTAATACAGAATCAATATCTCCGACATATAATTCGAATTCTATCAAATCTCCCGGAACATATCCTGGATCGTCAAAATAACCCCACCAGGCTGTCCAAACCGGCTCGCCATTTTTCATAAATTTGTAGATGTAAACATTGTCTGATTCCTGAATTGTCTGAGTGTTATCCCAATCACTGCCTTCCAGCTTTTCTACCATCAATTTGTACGTATAGTAAGAGAGTTTCTTCCAGTCCTTTTCTTCTCCTGCAGGATCATTAATCGGGTTATGAACTAATCCCATATAATCAAACATGGAAACACCCGGCCAATTATATTCCTCCACTCTTGTCCAATACATCTTTTTTTGTCCATTGGCTATTGTATAGGCATACCGCCTGATCACATCTCCGGCTTGTTCCGCTTCAGTAAAACCCTGCCATTCTTCCCAGCTGCCGCCACAGTCAGTAGTCCATATTTCGTTGCCGTTGTAGCCAAACTCGTTTAGAGTCTCATCGACGATATTCATACAGTCGATCTGGCTTTTAAACATATAGGGATTACTACCTTTGTGATAATCAAATATCAAATCGCTGCATTCATTATTGCCTGTTAGCTCAGAAATAAGATTATAATAATAATCATCATTTCCTCCCTGCTGCCAAGTGCCAACAGCATTTGATCCACCAAGAATTGCTCTGAACTCCGGATGCAGTTCTGCGATGAGATCATAGCCTATTTTAACATACTCCGCTGTCTGTGCCTCAGTTAGCGGCCACGGTCTCTCCTCTACCGGCGCTCCTTGCGCAACTCCGTTGTTCATTTCTGAGCCGCCAAGGAACCAATACCTGATCAAAGGAGAGCCGAGAGCATCATCTACACCATCACCATCATAACGCTCTATCATAACTGTGCCGAACTCTTCATAATCGTCAAAATCAAGTTGGGTTATTTCTCCGTTTACCTGCACGAAAACCAGCAATATCAGTGGCACAATGATACCATTATCAACTACCAGTGTTTGAAGATAATCATCCATACCACTGAAATTGACATCAGTTTGAAAATTGATGTTATCAGGATCATTGGTTTCTATGAAAATCGGTGTACCTCCCGGAGCAATTTTGTCCCAATACACTCCCAGATCATTAAGATATTCTGCTGAAGGTCTATAACCTTGTACAACCTCTCCCTGGATGAATCCGAATGGTGAATCTTCATAATCCTGAGCAGAGACCATTTTCGGCAGGACTGCTCCGATAAGCAGGAATATTCCGTAAATCAGAACTGTTACTCGCTGTTCCCTTTTCAACATGATTCTCTCCTTATTGTTACTTCAGAAGCACCATTCGTCTGCTCTCGGAAGTACCGTTCCCTGATCTCAGCTGACAGAAATAAATTCCTGAGCCTGCAGACTGGCCGTTTTCATCGGTTCCGTTCCATGAAACACTGTGCTCTCCCCCGGGAAGTGCTGAATTCATAAGGGTTTTCACTATCCGTCCGCTGATGTTGTAGATAGCAACCTCCGCACCTTCCACAGGCAGACCGTATTGATATTTCACCGTTCCCGAGATATCGACCGTTCCTGATTGTGCAGCCGCTGTCTGAATCAGCAGCAGTACCGGAAGAAGTTGAATGAAAAAATACCTCAGACTCGCGCGGTTGAACTTGAACATCAGCCCCTCCTATCCATTACAATTCCTTGTAATAGCTTTTTTCATAAATCAATTCTGATCTTCATGAATGAATCGGGTATTACGAGTATGTAACAGATTGTAACACCTTTTTCGATTCTGTTCCAGAAGTTGGAAATGTTCTGCGAGCCTGACGCAAACCACGTTCCCTGGATGGATGACGTACCTTTGAAATCGAACGCGTGATTGGTTTTCCTGGTCCAGTGAACATTTGTGCGTTTCGATGCAAAGAAAATGCGTATAGAATTCACTCAGATTTTTGACAGGGACAAATTTCATTTGTATTATTTTTTGCAGGTATATGAGCACGGCTGGAAAGTCAGTGTGAGGCACTTGAATTACTAACACCATCAGGTTGACCCGGTATCTGATATGTCTTATGCTGATTTATATAGAGTAGTGGAATCCTTTTTCTTTTAGAAAGAAACAGGCAGTAAAGAGGCGATTTTCATGTTCAATCATATACTTGTTCCCCTTGATGGTTCCACACTTGCCGAATGTGTAATACCTCATGCCAGAATTGTTGCTGAGGCACTTGGAGCAAGGATTACCCTGCTGCATGTTCTTGAGCGTTCCCCCTCTCCTGATCTGAACGACACGATTAATCCACTCGACTGGCATATCAGGAAGACCGAGGTGCAGACCTACCTTGACAGAATAGCTGCCTGTCTTGTGGATTCCGTTCCTGATGTATGTAACGTGATTGTGGAGGGACACGCGCCTGAAGGCGTAATTGACTATGCTCATCACAATAGTGTAGATCTCATAATCCTCTGCAGTCATGGAAAAAGCGGACTCAGCGGCTGGAACGTCAGCAGTGTCGTTCAGAAGATCATACTGCGCTCCTATATCTCCACATTAATCATAAGAGCATACAAGACTACGAAGGGGTGTGAAGGTAAAGTAACATACAAGAAAATCCTCATCGCTCTGGACTGCTCACAGCGAGCAGAGAGCGCACTTCCCATAGCTATAAGTCTGGCCAGGCACCAGGGAGCCAGACTTCTACTTGCACACGTTGTCAGAAAACCGGAGATGCCTGGACATCTGCCTCGCTCCAGGGAGGACACAGATCTTGCTGAGAGACTGATGGACAGGAATTACTCTGAGGCGAAACATTACCTTGCTCAGCTGGATTCCCAGCTCTCCTCCACGGATATATCCATTCAGACCTTTCTTCATAGTGGAAGCAACCCTGCCGCGACTCTCGATGATCTGGTGGAAAGTGAGAATGTTCATCTTGTTGTTCTCAGCGCACATGGGTACATCGGCGTGGAGAAGTGGCCATACGGCAGTGTAGCTGTTAACTTTATAACATATGGATCAACACCTCTACTGATAATGCAGGATATCCCCTTCGAAAGGTCGTTGCGCACGAGAGCGGAGAGTGCCGCAAGAGAAAGGCCCGGTCATTAGGGTAACCCGTGCTATCAGAGGGAATAAAGAAACCGGGTAGGTAATGCAGTCAGGCGGGCGTGAAGATACGCGTAAAGTATCAAAAGAAACAGGTTCTTCCACTCGCAGACTTGCGGAAAGTCATACTATATCCGGAAACAGGAACAGAACATTCAACCGTTCCTCAAGGCTCCGGAAGTACAGGATTCTCATGCAGTCGGCTTACAAGTACTTCAGCAGCGGCGAGGAGGAGCATTCCCATACCGCTGAATGGATACTGGATAACTACTACATCATTCAGCAGGCTATCCGCCAGGTGCATGAAGACATGCCCGGTGATTACTACAGGCAGCTTCCCGTTCTCAAGTCTCCCGTTCACCTCGAGCCTTCAAGGGTATTCTCAATAGCATGGCAAATCATCCAGCGTTCTGAGAATCAACTTGATATTGTGCTTATCACCCGCTTCGTACGTAACTACCAGAAGACAACTCCACTTACTATGGGGGAGCTCTGGGCAATACCGACCATGCTCAGATTCGGTATTCTTGAGAAACTTACCCAGCTGATATCCAGTATTACCAACCTGCCCTGCGAAGGAATCTGTGATACTGACAAAGATGAAGAAACAGTGGACGAAGATGACACTGTAGCCGGCTGCATACAGAACCTCAGAATGTTCGCAACACAGGACTGGAAGGATTATTTCGAGAAGACAAGCCTGGTAGAGGATATTCTAAGGCGTGATCCCTCCAGTGATTACACCGGAATGGATTTCCATACGCGAAACAGTTACAGGTTGACGGTGGAGGAGATAGCGTCAGAATCCGGTCTCAATGAATTGAGGGTTGCGGAGGAAGCGATCGGAATGGCTGATGAAGCCGGCGATGACCAGCGTTCCGGACATGTCGGTTTCTTCCTGCATACCCGGGAGGGGCGCAAACTGCTGGAAGACCGACTAGGTTACTCCCGCTCCATGTTCATGAATTTCAGGAGAATACTTTGGAAACATGTATTAGAAATATACACAGGCTCGATAACGCTGATATTTCTTATCTTCCTCCTGTGCATGCTGGGGTATGCGCTTATTTCAGGCGCAGGTGTTCTTCAGATAGTATCCGTTCTTCTCCTGTGCATGCTTCCGGCGTCGGCAGCAGGCGTCGACATTGTGAACACCTTTCTAATGCACAATACCATTCCCAGGCGTCTTCCACGGATGGATTTCAGCAGGGGTATACCTTCCGAGTACAGAACTATGGTGGTCGTACCCACACTGCTGAGTGATCCTGGAGACGTTCACTCGATGATAAGGCAGCTTGAGCGGCATTTTCTCGCAAACATGGACAAGAATCTCACTTTCGCTGTTCTTTCCGATTTTGCTGACGCGCAGGAGAAGCATATGCCCGGGGATGGAGAATTGCTTGAACTGGCTAATAATGAGATTGAAAGACTCAACAGAAAATATCATCGCAATTCGGGAGATCCTTTTTACCAGTTTCACCGCCGCAGGGAATGGAATCCCGGTGAAAGCTGCTGGATGGGATGGGAGCGAAAGCGAGGAAAGCTGATGGAGTTCAACCGCCTGCTTCGCGGGAAAGGCGGAACTTCATTTGATGTCCGCATCGGCGAGTTACGAATAATTCCGAATATCAAGTACGTAATCACTCTTGATGCGGATACATCCCTTCCGCAAAACTGCGGAAGAAGGCTCGTCTCCACACTGGCGCATCCTCTAAACAGAGCTCTTCTCGACCGGAAGACCCGCAGGCTCATGAACGGTTATACTGTTCTACAGCCAAGGATCCTTGCAGGTCCATCAAAAGGATTAGAATCGCTCTTTACCAGAATCTACGCGGGTGATTTCAGCATAGATCTGTATTCAAATGCCGTTTCCGATGTGTACCAGGATCTTTTCGGTGAAGGTAATTATGTCGGAAAAGGCATCTACGATGTTGAAGCCTTCGACATGTGCCTTGACGGGAGAATTCCGGAGAATACTCTTCTCAGCCATGATCTTTTCGAAGGAATAAATGGAAGAGCCGGGCTTGTTACCGATATTGTTCTCTACGAAGACTACCCTCCGCATTATCTGGCATGGACCAACCGGCTCCACCGGTGGATAAGGGGAGACTGGCAGCTTCTCCCATGGCTCCGTTCAACTATTCCTGATTCAACTGGAAGCAGGAGTCGAAACGACCTCTCCTTTCTGGATCAATGGAAGATCATCGACAACATCCGGAGGAGTCTGCTCAGTCCCGCTCTTCTCGTCCTTCTCGTAGCAGGCTGGTTATGGCTGCCCGGCTCACCGCTTTTCTGGACATTCGCAGTTCTTCTGATTGAATTCAGGTGCCCGCTGACAGATACAATTTTCGAGTTCTTCCAGAAGCTCAAACGTAAATCCTCACTGAAGGTGACAAGGCCGGTAAAGGCAAGCTGGCTGCGATCGCTGCTCGCACTTGTCTTCCTTCTTTACGAGACATCCATAACGGTTGATGCAGCAGTCACAACAATTGTCAGACTCACCGTTACCAGGAAGAGACTGCTCCAGTGGAGATCAGCGGCACACACGGTTAGAATGTTCGGAAGAGACCTGAAAGTGGGGCTCGTATGGGCTAGAATGTATACGGTTATCATCTTCGTGCCCGTTATCTGTGCGATTCTCTTTCTGCTCCATCCCGGCGGCCTTATATTTGCCGCGCCATTTCTGATAGCATGGTTCCTGTCTCCCGAGATTGCTCACCTTATCAGCAGAACCCCGACAGCTCCAAGAATACCGCCCGAAGATAAACAGTACGCAAGTCTTCGTATGCTTGCCATACGCACATGGTACTTCTTTGAGACATATGTCGGTCCCGAGGATCACTGGCTTCCACCTGACCACTTCCAGGAAGAACCCCTTTCCGAAGTAGCACACAGGACTTCACCTACAAATATCGGTCTTTTCCTTCTCTCCATTCTCGCGGCTCATGACAGAGGTTACATAGGCATACTCGAGCTATCACTGCGTCTCTCGGATACGCTTGATGGAATGAAACAACTTGAGAAATACAGGGGACATCTGCTGAACTGGTACGATACCCGCACTCTCAATCCTCTGCCTCCCCGATACGTTTCGGTGGTTGACAGCGGTAACCTTGCTGGATGCCTGCTTGTCCTCAAACAGGGGTGCCTTGAGATGTGCAGTACTCCAATTCTTAGCAGAAGACGCTGGGAAGGTTTCATAGATACTCTTGATATTCTTTCCGGTATTCTGAAAGAGCAGAGTTTCGACAAGACTGATCTTTTTGAAAACGTTGCTGGAATTAAGATTATGGTGATAGAAGCACTCGATAACCCTGAAACCTGGGTAACGCTGCTGATGGAGCTCTACAACACACAATTGGTCAGGATGGACCGAATGCTCATCGAGATTGTCCGGAGGAATACCGGGACAGTTGATATCTCCATACTGAAGGAATTACGGATATGGTCAGGCAAGATGAGAAGACACCTTGGCAACATGCTCAGAGAGATAAATACGCTCTTTCCCTGGATGATTCATATCTGCAATCCTCCCGAACTCTTCAGCCATGCGGACACGGCAAGAGCCGTTGTAGACGCCTGGCGTTTCCTCATGGATTCTCTGCCTCCCTGTCCGTCGCCAGAGATGATAAGGGTAATTATCCCGAGGGTCAGGTTCCGGCTTAACTCCCTGATAGTCCTCCTGAAAGATGAGCCGCTTTCATCGGAATCTGCGAGGGATGCGAAAGAGTGGTGTTTTAAACTGAAGGATTTGATCGATGAGAGTCTGAAGGAATCCGGTAACATTCTTGAAAAGATCAACGATCTGGCAGCCGCAGCGGAGAAAGAATTCAGAGGAATTAGTTTCAGTTTCCTGTTCAGCAGGCGGAGAAAGGTCTTCCATATCGGATACAACGTCGAATCAGGTCATCTTGATCCAAACTACTACGATCTCCTTGCATCGGAAGCTCGACTCGCAAGTCTGGTAGCGATTGGAAAGGGCGATGTTCCACGGAGCCACTGGCTGCACCTCGCAAGACCGCTTATCGTCACAGAGGGAATGAAGACGCTGATCTCCTGGAGTGGCACCATGTTTGAATACCTGATGCCCATCCTGCTGGCAGGCAACTATGAAAACAGCATTCTCGAGCAGAGCTGTCGTGCGGCGGTAAAACATCAGATCGCCTACGGCAGGAGCAAGAATGTGCCATGGGGAATAACCGAGTCGAGCTACTACAGTTTCGATTCTGGTATGCACTACCAGTACAGGGCTTTCGGGGTTCCCGATCTTGGTTTCAAACGGGGGCTGGAAGAAGATCTCGTGATATCTCCGTACGCTTCCCTGCTCGCGCTTCCCATTGAACCAAACGCTGTTCTATCCAATATAAAGGATCTTTCAGCCAAAGGTCTGCTGGGCAGGTATGGTTTCTACGAGTCAATCGATTTCACGACTGAACGGCTCGTGATGGGCAAAGAAAGCGCAGTAATCCTCTCCTACATGGCACACCACCAGGGCATGATACTTCTTTCCATCGTCAATTTCCTCAACAATAACTGCATGGTTCGGCGCTTCCAATCCGAACCTCTTATACAGATAGTGAATCTGTTGTTATATGAGCAGATTCCACTGGAGGCTCCCTTAGAGCAAACCCGACCTGACATTCAGGGTGTGATAAGACCGTCAACAAGCGAGATTGCTCTTGAGCCATGGCAGGTTCCTGTTGATTTCCCGATTCCGCTGGTTCATTACCTCTCGAATGGCAGTTACGGAGTCCTCATTACCGAAGCAGGCGGGGGTTACAGCCGCTGGAAAGGTATTGACATCACGCGCTGGCTGAGTGACACAACCCTGGACAACTGGGGTACCTGGGTATACCTGACTGATCAGGATACAGGAGATCTTTGGTCCATGGGAAGTCAACCTGCAGGAACGCAGCCCGATAAATGCGAGATCCGCTTCTTCCCTCACAAAGTGGAATTTCTCAGGTGGGACAATGACATCTTCTCAAGGATGGAGATAGTGGTTGCTCCGGAGGACGATGCCGAAATACGTAGAATCGATCTCAGGAATAACAGTGACCGCACAAGAAGGCTTCTTGTCTGCAGCTATGCGGAGGTTGTACTGGCTCCTCATGCCGCGGATATCAGCCATCCTTCCTTCAACCGGCTTTTCATAGAGACCGAATACCTGTCCGAAGAGAATGTTCTTCTCTTCCGCCGCAGGCCACGTACATCGGAAGAAAAGGAGATATTCGTTGTCCACATGGTTACAGGTTCTGATGGAAACAGATCCTGTGAGATCGACAGGGAAAGATTCCTGGGCAGGGGAGGTTCCCCCCGTAATCCGCAGTTCCTTCGCGATCAAAAGTCAACTTTTTCGACAAAGAAGACGGGAACAACGCTCGATCCTGTCATGGTCGCCTCTATCGAGATTGAACTGCTTCCACTTGAAAGCACCACACTCTTCTTTGTCACCGCAGCAGCCAATGATCGGGCTGCGGCGTATTACCTTGCAAAGCGCTATAAAAAACGTTCCGCTATTGACGAAGCCTTTGCAAGAGTCGGCTCCTTCTGCAGGCGCGAAATGGCCAGGATGAGCCTTACATCCATGGAACTGGAGCAGACGCAGCTTCTCCTTTCGGTACTTATCTATCCGGGACATGCTCTTCGTAGCGGATCGGATATTCTCATGAACAATACTCTTGGACAACAGGAACTGTGGCAATTCGGTATATCCGGCGATTATCCTCTTCTTCTTGTCACTGTGAACACAGAAGATGACACAACCCTTGTGTACGATCTGCTCAGAGCGCACGCATTCTGGCGGAGCAGAGGACTTATGATAGATTTCGTGATTCTGAACATGAAGGAAAGTTCCTATGAGCAGGATCTCCAGGATCAGATTCAAATTCTTATCTCCCGCACCGGAGGAGAAAAATGGATAAACCACCGTGGAGGATTATTCCTTTTGAGGGCGGATCAGATGGAAGAGCGGGAAATGATACTGCTTCAGACGGTAGCCGGAGCCACACTCGATTCCGGGGCAGGCTCCCTCGACAGACAATTGGAACAACTTGCCGGAAGACCTGTAAGGCTTCCTGGATTTGTTCCCACGCTAGCGTCTGCAGATGTAGAAGAGACAGAACCGCTGGAAAGACCGGAAGGTCTCCTATTTGACAACGGTACAGGAGGGTTCTCACCGGACGGCAGAGAGTATGTCATCTATCTCGATGGCGAAAATCGGACACCCGCCCCCTGGATTAATGTAATCGCTAATCCTTCTTTCGGTTTCACAGCTTCAGAATCCGGTATGGAATGCACCTGGGCTGAAAACAGCGGAGTTAACCGCCTTACCCCATGGAGGAATGATCCCGTAACAGATATGCCCGGCGAGATCATCTATCTCAGAGACGAGGAGACAGGTACGTTCTGGTCTCCCACTCCGCTTCCAATACGGGAGAATGAATCATATATCACTACGCATGGAGCAGGTTACACAACCTACCGGCACAACAGTCATGGTCTGGAACAGTGCCTTGCAGTCTGTGTCTCACTCAACAATCCCATAAAAGTCATGAACCTCAAATTGATGAACTTATGGAACTGCAACAGGAGAATTACAGTAACATTCTACCTCGAACCTGTCATGGGCACTACAAGATCTGAGATGCAGCAGTACATAGTTCCGGAGTACAGCGCGGCAGTTCAAGCTCTAATGGCCCGGAACACCTACAATTCGGAATTCAGGGAGAAAGTTCTCTTCCTTGCCGCAAGCCGCGAACCAAACGGTCTCACGACTGACAGGACAGAGTTCCTTGGACGCAGGGGAAGTTACTCCAGCCCCGCGGCTCTTGGTCGTATGGGGCTTTCAGGTACTATGGGCAGCGGACGAGACCCATGCTTTGCCATGCAGATCATGATCTGGATTGGACCGGGTGAGGAAAAAGAGGTCACGTTCCTCCTGGGACAGGGTAAAAACAGGGAAAACGCTCACTATCTCATAAAACAGAACATGATCAGAGCGCAGGAGGGCGCTGTCATGACCGATGTTACAGCGTTCTGGGACAACCTGCTTGGGAAGGTTCAAGTTAAGACGCCCGATACAGGAATGAACCTGATGCTCAACAGATGGCTGATCTACCAGACTCTCTCCTGCAGAATATGGGGCCGTACAGCTCTTTACCAGTCGAGCGGAGCCTACGGTTTCCGTGATCAGCTTCAGGATATCATGGCGCTGAGCACTGCCGCACCCGAGATATCCAGGAGCCATATATTGAAGTCTGCATCCAAACAATTCAAAGAAGGAGATGTTCTCCACTGGTGGCATCCTCCATCCGCCAGAGGGATTCGAACAAGGTGCTCGGATGATCTTCTGTGGCTTCCCTACGTAACTGCCGTTTACATTGAGAAAACCGAAGATCTGTCGATTCTTTCCGATTCAATCAGTTTTCTGGAAGGACCTCTACTGGAAAAAGATGAAAGCGAACACTACGCGCTCTACAGTGAAAGCAGGAAGAAGGCTACCCTTTATGATCACTGCATTCTTGCACTGAAGAAGGGATCTACGAAAGGAGAGCATGGCCTTCCACTGATTGGAAGTCACGACTGGAACGACGGAATGAATCGTGTTGGTATCAAAGGAAGAGGTGAAAGTGTCTGGCTCGGATGGTTCCTCCTCGATACATTGAAAAGGTTCGCTCCCGTCTGCGAACTGATGGGAGACACTGCCAGAGCGAGAAACTATCTGGACCAGGCGGAGAATCTCAGACAGGCACTCGAAGAAAATGCCTGGGATGGCGACTGGTACCTGCGCGCCTTCTACGATGATGGCTCTGTTCTTGGCTCGAAAGAGAATACCGAATGCCGTATCGACTCGATCGCGCAGTCCTGGGCTGTTCTTTCAGGTGCCGGGGAGCCCGACAGAGTGGATAAAGCGATGAGGTCAGTGCTGAAAATGCTGGTGGATATTGAGGACCAACTCATTCTCCTCTTCACACCACCATTCGATAAAACAGAAAGAGATCCGGGTTATATAAAGGGTTATCTGCCCGGTATAAGGGAGAACGGCGGTCAGTACACACATGCAGCTGTATGGGTGGCCTGGGCCTTTGCCAGATCAGGCAGGGGGAACACCGCTGAAACCCTTTTCAGGCTCATGAATCCTGTTTACCACAGCGACACCTCGCTGAAGGTGAAAAGGTACGGGGTGGAACCATACTCGGTTGCAGCGGACATCTACAGCACACCTCCGTACAGGGGAAGGGGCGGCTGGACATGGTACACAGGTGCCGCAGGCTGGCTTTACCGTCTGGGTTTGGAAGCGATACTTGGAATAACCCGAAAGGGTGACAGACTGATAATCAATCCATGCATACCCGAATGCTGGCACGAGTTCAGAATAACGATTCGCCATGACTCTTCCATATATCACATATATGTGGAGAATCCTGAAGGAATTTCCAGTGGTATCATCAGTGTAGAAATGGACGGCGAATACTTCACCGAGGGAGACATTCCTCTGGCTGATGACCAGGCTGAGCATAATATCAAAGTGATTATGGGACAATCGACTGATAAGGAAACCATACCTTCCTCTTCGGTGTTTATATAGTGGGAGGATAAGACAATGTTGGGAAAAGCATTTTTTCACTACACGAATCTGCTGCAGAACGATATCGATGAGAGGAATTCTCTTATCCAGCAATTCAACAGTTTTCGCCACAGCACCCAGTTCCCCGCTCTGTCAAACAGAGTCATCATTTGTATCGCTGCAGGGATCATTGTAATCTCTGCTGCC
>JAUVLV010000064.1 GCA_030600545.1 Candidatus Aegiribacteria sp.
TCTGCTCGAAGAGGAGTACAGAAACCTGGGAAGTACCATTCCTTCGAGAGCTGAAAGTCTGCATGGAATCGCAATAGAGCTTTCCGAATCCAGGAAAAAGGCTGCAGAAGAACTGGAAAATTCAGTTCAGAATGAGCTTAAACTGCTCGGCATGCCCGATGCCGCCTTCAGGGTCGTCATGAATGACCCACCCGGAAGTAAATCATGCACGATAAGGAATACTCGTATCTGTTCGGATGGATGCGAGATCCCCGAGTTTTACTTCAGCGCGAATGCCGGAATTGAACCGGGTCCATTATCCTCCGTTGCCAGTGGTGGCGAGATGTCCAGAGTAAGCCTTGTCCTGAAGTTGGCCCTGGCCAGTGTAACCCAGGCTCCTACAATGGTTTTTGATGAAATCGACAGCGGTGTGGGAGGAGAAACTGCAAACCTTCTTGCCGATTCACTCAGCAGAGTTTCTTCTAAAAGGCAGGTCATCATGATTACACATCTTCCTCAGATAGCCTCGAGAGCTCACAGGCACCTGGCTGTATCAAAGGAGATAGTAGACGGGCTGCCTGCTACCAATGTGAGAACTCTTTCGGATAGACAGGAAAGGATAGAAGAGCTTGCAAGGCTGCTTGGCGGGGGAAAACCTGCGTTGGAGCATGCTGAAAAAATGCTGCAGGAAGGAAACGTTGGAGGCGTAAAGTTGTGAAGGGTCCTCTTTTCAATATTCCCAATCTGATAAGCCTGAGCAGAATCCCCCTCGGACTTGCCGCATGCCTGTTCCTGGTGCGGAACAACCTTGTTCCACTTGTTGTCGTGATATTTATTGGCGTCTTTTCGGATTTCCTTGATGGAATAATAGCAAGGAAAACCGATTCCGTAAGTGACTGGGGAAAGATATTCGACCCTCTTGCTGACAAGATAGCCATTGGAGCATTTATAATTACAATGGCCATCATAAAAGCTGTTCCCCTCTGGTTCGTTATTCTGTTCCTGACAAGGGATGCTCTGATTGCAGCAGGTGGACTTTTTGTTACGAAACGCCTTGGATTACCTCCATCTTCTAACATATGGGGTAAATTATCAACCCTCACCGTATCGGTTTACCTTACATCTGCCGCTGTCTGCTACATACTGGACAGCACTCTATGGCCCTCATGCCTGATTATCGCCGGCCTTGATCCCCTTGGCCTCATATCACTCGGGTTTGTGTTGCTGAGCCTTTTTGTCTATTCTTCTGAATCCGTAAGAATGCTTCGGAATTCATGATCCAGAATAACTTTCAGCTGACGGGAGCATCAGAACTTGTATCTTAAAAGGCTGGAAATAATAGGTTTTAAATCGTTTGCAGACGCCTTTGAGCTGGAATTTCAGGAAGGCATCTCATGCATCGTCGGCCCCAATGGTTGTGGTAAAAGCAATATAGCTGATGCCATCAGGTGGGCGCTGGGATCCCAGAGTCCCACAGAACTCCGCGCTGATCGAATGGAAGATGTAATCTTTTCCGGCACTATTAGCAGAAAACCCCAGGGAATGTCGGAAGTGATCCTTACCTTCGATAATTCGAATAGAGAGCTTGATCTGGATTTTGATGAGGTGACTGTGACCAGAAGGCTATTCAGATCCGGGGACAGCGAGTACCTGTTGAATGGTAACCGGTGCAGACTGATGGATATCACTGATCTTATAGTTGACAGGGGTCTTGGCAGCAACGGATACTGGATGCTTGAAAAGAACATGACAGATACGATAATTGAGAGTGGACCCTCTGACAGAAGGTTCCTCTTTGACGAAGCTGCCGGAATAGTCAGGTACAAAATACAGCGTCACCGCGCTGAACTTAAGCTCAACTCTGCAGGAGACGATCTTGAGAGGCTCGATGACATTATTTCTGAAGTTGAGCGCAACGTCAGCTCCCTGAGAAAACAGGTCTCCGCATTCAAAAGATGGGAGAGGGCCGAAAAGCGGATAACCGAGGTCCGCAGTCTGATGGAGCACCAAACACTGCAGGAATCAGGGGAAAAACTCAGGAAGCTTGAGGGGAAGCTTAAGGTCTGCAAAGGACGAGAACAGAAAGCTTCAGCTGCCGTTTCAGCAGCCACTGCCAAACAGAGTCAGGCCAGGGTTTCTCTTGAGAAGGCTCAGACCCGTCTTGATGGTGAACATACAAAATGCGCCGGCCTTGATGGTGAAATAAGCAGAATTCGTGAGCAGCTGGCGGTTGCTGAAGAGCGCCACCGGAATACTACATCACGAATGGAGAGTTCAGCAGCGGAATCATCCAGTATGAAAAAGAGGGCGGAGCAGCTCAGGCAGGATGCGGAAGAGCTTCTCAATCGAGAGACATCACTGACAGAACAGATAGCTGACGCTTCGAAAAACCTAGAGAAGGCTTCATCCGATGCTGAAAGAGCCGAGAAACGCTTTTGTGAATCAGCCTCGGAGCTTGAGAAAGCAAGGGAAGAATACCGCGGGATATCGGATATGGCGCAATTCCTTCAGAAGAAGTATACCGACGACCTTCGAAGCAGGGAGAGAGCCAGACAGGAATTCGAGCATGCTTTTAAGAGAAGGGAAGAGCTTGAATCAGCTGCAGGAGAATTGGAAAAAAGCCTGAAAGAAGCGGAAATTCGTCTGGGAGAAATCAGCACCGGGAAGAATGGACTTGAAATAAAATATGATGATACTCGCGGAGGCTGCGAGGATATTTCCAGTGAGATCTCGGAGGTTCAGTCGGATATACGTTCACTTGAGATGGAGGCAGGTCTGCTTGAAGCGAAGATAAGCGGCCTCAGAGAGGCGAAGACCTCGTCCGGATCCGACTGTCTGTCGACTCGTATGACCGTCCGCGCGGGAATGGGTATGGCAGTGGGTGCATGGCTTGATTCATTCCAGGACTCTATGATCTGGGAAAGCCCTGGTGAACTTCCCGATGGATGTAATGGAGAGCGGTATTATCTGAACGTTACGGAGCCGGCAAAACCTGATATCCCGGAGGGGGCCACCTGGCTTCCGGACTGCCTCGAGGAGGATTCCAAAAACAGTTTAAGAAAACTGCTTGCCGGAGCGATCGTTGCCCCGGACAGAGAAAAAGCCGCGCAGTGGTTTTTCAGCGGCATCGATCTGGATATCGTAACCGAAAAAGGTGATCTATTTCGGAAGGACGGCCTTGTAAGATTGGGAATACCTGAATCCGGCGGAGGAGTCATCGAGAGGGAAGCCCTGGCACAGGAAGCTTCCAGGAAGGTTCTTGAGATTCTACGGAAACTGGAAACCAGCCAGGAAGCTGAAAAAATACTTCAGGAAAGACTGAAAGTATCGGAATCCATGCTCGAGGATCTGCGAAGTCAGATATCTATCAGTGAGAAGGAAGAGGCATCCCTGCAGGCCACCGCAGAGGGTTACGCGAGAAGAATCAGTGAGCTGTTTTCAGAAAGAAAAATTATTGAAGAAAGGCTTCCTGACCTCCAGCAGGCTTCGCGGGAGCAGGATTCCATTGAAAATACGGAAAAACTGCTGCATTCCAGGGAAAAGATAGAACGATTGTCAGTCACCCTTAAGGAAATTGAAGAGCGAAGGGAAAGCCTGGGTTCAAAGCTGAACAACCTGATAAGGGAAGAGAACCAGATGAAACTGGAACTGTCTTCCCTTGAAACATCCCTGAAACAGACGGAAATCGAGAGGAAACGTCTGCTTGCTGACTCATCGGAAGCGGCAGCAGGAAGCGCAGAAATCGATGAGAGAATTAAGGAGTTGAAGAGTACCGGAGATGCTCTTAATAAGACCATCGCGAAACTGAAATTGAAGCTTGATGAATTTTCCGCCCGGAGGGAAGAAGCCGAGAACAGTAGAACCGAAGCAAGCCGCTCCCGGGCTGACTGGCTGGAGAAATCGAAGCAGGCCGATGAGGAACTGTCGCAGCAGCGGGAGGAACTTTCCACCTCGCGAGAGGAAAGGGCTTCGGTATCCGGGGAAATGGAAAACGTCAGAAGCCGATTTGATGAGCTTAACGAAAAGAAGCTTACACTGCCTGACGAGGACAGCCGTTACTGGGAATATTCCAATGAGAAACTCATGATGGAACTGGAGAAGCAGACAGGATACAGAGAGAACCTGGGACCTGTGAATATGCTGGCTGTAACCGAATATGAGGAAGGTAAAAAACGGATCGAGTTTCTTGATGAGCAGAGAACAGATCTGATCGATGCAAGGGAATCTCTAATGGACGCCATAAGGGAGATCAACCGGACAGCCGAGCGGAAATTCGATGAGACTTTCGTCGAAGTTCGGAAGCATTTTAAAGATATGTTCACAAGCCTCTTCGGTGGCGGTGAGGCCGATATAATTGCTCTTGATTCTGAGGATCCTCTGGAAGGTGGAGTACAGATAGTAGCCAGGCCTCCGGGAAAGAAACTTGAAAATATCACTGCGCTTTCCAGCGGTGAGAGAGCCATGACAGCCGCCGCGCTTCTGTTTGCCCTCTACCTTGTAAAACCGTCTCCCTTCTGCGTGCTGGACGAGCTTGACGCTCCACTGGATGATGCAAATGTTGATAATTACATCAACCTGCTCAAGGGATTTGTGCACAGAACCCAGTTCATCGTCATTACCCATAACAAGAGGACGATGGAAGCTGCCGACCGTCTCTTCGGGATAACAATGGCAGAACAGGGCGTTTCGTCCATGACTTCGGTCAACCTTGAGAAGGCTCATCAGATAAGTGAAGGCTGAGCGTACCTATGGGATTTAACCTCAAACAGAAACTCAGGAAAAGCAGTGATGCACTTGCCGGAAAACTCGACCGGCTTTTCGGTGGTGAGTCAATTGAAGATGCCGATCTGGAAGAAGCGGAAGAGATTCTTCTTGGAAGCGACCTGGGCTGGGAGCTTACCGAGAGAATAATAGATGAACTTCCGGGGAAAGTCAGAGAATCAGAATTGTCCTGGAAGGAAGCACTGGCGGAAATACTTATAGAGAATACACCTCTCCCCGTTTCAAAGATCCCGCAGGCCAGACCATTAGTGACTGTGGTAGTGGGGGTTAACGGCGCGGGGAAAACCACAACCATTGCCCGTATGGCAGCCAGGCTTCAGAAGGAAAACGATAAAGTACTTCTGGCATGCGCCGATACATTCAGGGCCGCGGCAGCAGAACAGCTCGAGATATGGGCCGACCGACTCGGGACAGCCGTACTTACCCAATTGCCGGGATCCGATGCGGCAGCTGTCGCATTTGACGCTGTTAAACGCGGCCAAAGCAGAGACTACGATTCGGTGATAATAGATACTGCTGGCAGACTTCCGAACAAGAAAGGGCTTCTCGATGAACTGGCCAAGATCTACAGGGTGTGCGGCAGAGCGATGGAATCCGCTCCCCACGAGGTACTTCTTGTTCTTGATGGGACAGTTGGACAGAACGCAAAGGCCCAGGCTGAGCAGTTCATGAAGGCCATGCCGATTACAGGGCTGGTGGTTACGAAGCTCGATGGAACAGCCAGGGGCGGTTCCGTTCTTGCGATGGCAAGCGAGCTGAATATCCCCGTAAAGTATATTGGTGTCGGTGAGGGAAGCGACGATCTTCTCGATTTTAACCTTGAATCCTATGTTCATGCTCTGCTGGGTATGGAAGAGGCGAACGGATGATTCTCAAGATCGATAATCTCTCAAAAACCTACGGGGACAAAGAAGCTGTCATAGACCTGTCACTGGAAATTCCTGCCGGTGAAGTATTCGGACTTCTCGGTCCCAACGGAGCGGGTAAGACAACTACCTTGAAAATGATCCCCGGGCTTGTGGTACCCGACAGAGGGCGCATCATCGTTAATTCTATAGATGCTTCAAAAGATCCTGAAGGAGTAAGGGCTCAAATGGCCTATGTACCCGATGAACCTTCCATATATCCCAGGCTGTCCGGCAGGGAATTTTTAAGGTTTGCAGGAAGGATGAGAGATATCCCTCCCGATGAGCTGGAGAAGAGAATTGATTTTCATGTGAAGCTCTTTGATATGGGAGACTGGCTCGACAGCAGGACGGAGGGGTATTCCCACGGCATGATACAGAGGGTTGTTCTCACCTCAGCTTTTATTGCCCGTCCGATTCTTTACGTAATTGATGAGCCCCATGTCGGTCTGGATCCTGCAACGGCTGAAACTTTTAATAGAATGGCCAGGGCCGCTGCAACTGCCGGGGCCGCTGTTATTCTTTCGACTCATACACTGCCGGTGGCACGGGCTTTCTGCGACAGGCTGGGTATTATACATAAGGGCAGGCTTGTAGAGGTTTTCAGGACTGATCAGATAGGTAAGGAAGATCTCAAGGATATTTTCTTCAGAATTACGGGAACCGGCCCCGCTGACGTATCCACCTTCTTCTCGGGGACGTACCACACTTCTTCAACTTGTGGGTGCAATTAACACGATTTATTAAATTAAATTACCATACTTAATGAGATTATAGTAATTTCTTCTATAAATCCAATTTCAGTTAAACTGGAAGGAACCACGTGAGTTTGGTGAACACAGTGAACTCCGATTTTCCGAATTCTCCGGTTATTTCATCCGGGTCAGCATTTTCACCTATCATGAAGTAGAACATGCTTCCAGGTCTGAACTGCCAGCTCAGAAGAACGTTCATCCAGTGGCTTAGATCCCTGGAGCTGTCTCCAAGGTTCCATTCGGTACTGAATCTTGAAACCTGCGAAGTCAGCCTGAGGCTGAAGTAGTTGGAAAACATCCAATTCGTGCTTAACTCGAGGGAGCGCCAATCCGTATCCCTTTGGTCCCATTCGTCGAAGTTCCAGTTGTACTTTCGCGCATTTGACGTCCAGCTCCATTCAAGATCAGCATCAAATGAAATATTCGTAAACGGTTTGAAGGTGATGCTTGTTCCGGTGTAATTGCTTTTACCTTCGCAATATGAGTTTCTACCACCCCAGATGTATCCGCATAATTGTTTTCTGGGATCGGTGGAGCAGGAGAATCCCATGTCCAACCCTCCATCGTACTCAGTGCCATCGGGCCCTTCGTACCTGTCTGTCCATGATCCTTTAAATCCCAGATTAGCACTTATATAATACCTGTTACGGAACGATAAACCCGAATTAAGGTGGATACCGCGTCCTGTTACAGGACCTCCGGGAGCTCGGCTTAGCCATGCATTTAAATAGCCCACCCAGTGCTGGAATACATTACTGTTGCTGAAGGGATGGTACAATCCCGTATTTATCCAGGTGTTCACGTCTCCCGTGGAAGAGGTGTAACCTGTCATGTTCGCATCGAAATTCTCCTCGCGGAATGAACTGCCGCCACTGATATCGAACCTATCACTGTCGTAATTGTAGTTTGCTCTGTATGCGAAATTGTCCTTCCATTGATCGTCCCGGGAATTCCAGGTACCCGCGATGGCGGAACTTATCCTGTGGTTTTCAAGGAAACTGACCTGCGCGTCCACCGCTCCCGATCTGCCGTAGACATATTCAGATCCATCGTAACGGGGAATATCGGTGCTGGTGCCACTGAAGCCAATGTAGGTTCCCTCGCCGAATTCCCGTACAATCCTTCCGGCAGCGTAGTTCGTTGGATTTACAAGAGTACTGCCGTCATCTTTCACGCTTCCAGTGTAAGCGTTAAGGAATCCTATGCGGAATCCGTTCATGGAACCGGTAAGTTTAGCACCTCCAAGAATTGGAATGATATCACCGTTGGGTGCTATAGAGCCTATTCGCCTGGAGTAAAAAAGCGAAAAAGGCATGCTGAACATGTCCGAACCCTCAAGGAAAAAGGGTCTTTTCTCCGAAAGGTAGGTTTCCCAGTGGGATAGATTTGCCTCTTTAGGGTCAGCTTCAATCTGGCCGAAATCAGGGTTTACTGTAAGGTCAAGCAGAAGTTCGGAGGAAAGTCCGATTCTGGCGTCAATGCCGGAATTAGCCCACGGATCCCACTCTTTTTCCGCATCTGGGAAATACTGAACGCGTCCGGCTCCGTAGGGCCTCAGCTCTATTTGTCTGGTCGATGGAAGCGAATTCAAACCGCTGAGGTTACCGAAATCCTTGATCTCTATACTGCCGTTGTCCGCCATTCTGAAGAGGAATGCGCTCTCATTTGTTCTTGTAATTGTCCGTTTGAAGTTGATGCCCCATTCCTGTTCTTCATCATCGGAATAACAGAGAGCGGAAAAGGGAATAGCGAATTCCGCGGTCCACCCTGAATCCGAAACCGATGTGGCGCTTTCCCAGACTCCATCCCAGTTGGAATCCCAGCCGCTTGCTTCGCATAATCTGCCATCCTGCTGGACGTTATCAATATTGGCGAAGAAGTAATAGGCATTATTGTCATCGTTGTACGTGTCCAGCCAGATACCGATCCATTCGCTGGGAAAATCGTTGTCCCTTGAAGCCACCATTCTTGTGAACTCCTCTGGATGGCTGTCGTGCAATTTGAAAGCAAAATAGATTGACATGTCATCGTAGAGAATCCTGACTTCGGTTTTCTCGGTCATAGGCTCTCCGCAGTCAGGTTGATGCTGAATGAAATCTTCCATAACTGGAATTGCATTGTTCCATACATCATCGTTAAGGATGCCGTCAATGACAGGTGCATCGGAGACTCTTACCGCCTGAACAGTTACCTGTGAGAAGCACACGCAGGTTATTGTAAGCAGACTGAATAGATATATATGCTTCAAATTTACTACCTTTCAGACAGTTCATTGAGTATTTTCCACCGGTTCAACTGGCAATATAATAAACGGATACAAATTCCAGTTAAAACCATTGGTTCAATTGACTATATTATGCATCCTGAAAAGGATAAAAAATGTATATGTAGAATCTGTAGCGGAGGTTACGAAAATGCTTTTTATTGTACATGAAAATGTAAATTCATTCTGATGAGTACAAAACCCATCGTACGCAGGATGCTCACAGGTCCCCTTGATGTTAACTGCTACATTGTCGGATGTCCTTTAACACACGAAGCAGCAATCATCGATCCGGGAGGTCACGGGGGAAAGATCATCGATGTACTTGAAGAACTGAATCTAAAAGCGGTTTCGCTGATAGACACACACGGACACTTCGATCATATAGGGGGAAATGCCTGTTTAATGTCTCATATGGAATCACCCCGGCTCTACCTTCATACCGATGACCTGCAATACCTCAGAAATGCCCGGGATCATGCCGATTACTGGGGCATGAAGTTTGAAGATTCTCCCGAACCTACCGACTTGCTTGAGGGAGGGGAAGAAATCATTGCAGGCGATCCGAGACTGAAAATAATCCACACACCGGGTCATTCACCCGGGGGGATCAGTATCTACCTGCCGGGACATATATTTACCGGGGATGCGCTTTTTGAGGGGTCCATAGGAAGGACTGACCTTCCGGGCGGGGATCATGCTCTGCTGATATCTTCGATCAGGGAGAAACTCCTTGTACTTCCCGGTGATACCATCGTACATCCCGGCCATGGCCCTGAAACCACCATAGCAGAAGAGAAAAGATCCAATCCGTTTCTTCAGTGACCGATAACTCCGGTCACCATCCTGAACATACCGTCAGGTCCCTCGAAGCCAGGTTCTGTCGTATTCAGAATGATTGTTACCAGGCTGTCGCTGTACACGAAGACATCTCTTATTCGGTAATTGGAAACGTACTCGTATCCGGGCTGCGGTGAGTTATCATGGAGATGCATGACAGTATTACCGTTTGAATCCGTAATCAGTACTTCCAGAAGAACAGGCGTATCGAACATGGAAAGCCAGTCGGGAGGAGATTCCGGTATTTCCTTACGGTTAAGTATCGTCAGTTTGTATTCCGGCCCATTGTACATCAGCGAACCCATCCAGGTCGCGAAAGATACGCTTTCCGGCTCTGCGCCTGTGTCGGTAAGCGGATGGCAAATACAGTGAACACCTTCGTTCACGAATGAGATTTCCAGACTGTCAAGATATGGATGTGCTCTCTCCTGAAGGATTGTTCTGGCAGGGTTCATTGAGTTCTTGTAAAATATCTCGACGCCATCAATGAACATCATTTCTTCACTCCATGTGGTGTTGAATCTCTTTATTATACTGTTCTCTGCAATTGACATAACCACAATTTCCGCACCCGGGAAACCGCTTCCATCGGCAATCCAGTACTGCTCAAGTGCGGCATAACCTCCATCATCAGAAAAACCAAGAAATTCAACGGAAGCCAGAAAGGCAGCACTCGAATTGCTCGATGCCATAATTAAAAACAGAACGGAGAGTAGTACAGATTTCATAATTCTCCTTCATCATGTCTTGGTCGTATCAGGTAACTTCCCTTTTATAAGGGTACAAAATAGTAGTATAGTTGAAATGGCAGTTGAAACAAAAGACAAATTTATCAGGGGTGGTGGAGAGTGCTTCAATCGATAAATCCTTTTACGGGGGAAGTAATCAGATCGTGGAACGAGAGTACTTCGGGAGAAATTCTGGATATCCTGGAGAAATCTCAGAAAGCGTTTGAATTCTGGCGTGACATAGGAATGAGCTATCGATCGAAAAGGCTGCTGAATCTGGCCAGTCTTCTTGAATCGGGAAAACACCATCTGGCAGTGGAAATGGCTGCGGAGATGGGCAAGCCCGTTACGCAGGGGCAGTCCGAAATTGAGAAATGTGCATCGGTTTGCAGGTATTACGCTGAAAACGGTTCTGATTTCCTTGCTAACGAAAGCATCGCGAGTGATGCTGATGAAAGTTACGTATGCTACCAGCCACTTGGAGTGATTTATGCCGTCATGCCGTGGAACTTCCCGTTCTGGCAATTGTTCCGGTTCGCGGCACCTGCTGTAATGGCGGGGAACTCCTTCATCCTCAAGCATGCCCCAAATGTTTCAGGATGCGCCGTGCGTATCCGGGATCTGTTCAGGGAGGCAGGTTTTCCCAAAGACCTTATAGGTGTTGTCCTTGTTTCGGAGGAGAACGTTCACGAAGTATCCAGCGGAATAATCGCTGACGAAAGGATTAAAGCTGTTACGCTTACCGGAAGCGGAAGAGCGGGGAGCGCGGTTGCCTCGGAAGCGGGGTCGGCCATTAAGAAGTGCGTACTGGAACTTGGAGGAAGTGACCCCGCGATAATTCTTGAAGACGCGGACCTCAGGAATGCGGCTGCGCAGACAGCATTTTCCAGGCTTATCAATACAGGACAGAACTGTATCGCTTCAAAAAGATTCATCGTTATCGAAAGTATTTACATGGAATTTCTTAATCTGCTTGTCGGTGAAATGAAAGCAAAAAAGATGGGTAACCCGATGGACATTAAAATTGATCTGGGACCCATGGCCAGATACGATCTTCGTGACAATCTGCACCGGCAGGTTACGAAGAGCATCGAGCTTGGGGCAAAACCGATTATAGGGGGCAGTATACCGGATCATCCCGGAGCTTTCTATCCGGCTACCGTGCTGACACGTTGTAGAAAGGGTATGCCTGTTTTTGATGAGGAAACGTTCGGGCCTGTAGCAGCCGTCTGCTCAGCAAAGGATGAGGGAGAAGCTGTTGCGATTGCCAACGATACCTCCTACGGACTTGGCGCTTCCGTATATACGCGGAACAGCCGAAGGGGAGAAAGGATCGCCCTTGAGCTGAACGCAGGAGCCTGCTTCGTAAACTCGTTTGTCCGATCTGATCCCAGGCTTCCCTTCGGTGGGATCGGCCTGTCAGGTTTTGGCAGAGAATTGTCCCGAAGTGGTATGCTTGAATTCACGAACTCTAAAACGGTTTACATCATGAATGAATAGTATCAGGGGAATATTAGGGGTCAAATCTTAACTCTTGACGTTTAACCCCTTGTCCAGGGAGCGGTGGTAGACGCGTATTCTTCGGTGGAGACGTTTTTCGTAGAATTTCCACATAGCCTGGATTTTTTTATTGTCTTCCAGTTCATGGTTGCTCTCGGCGAATTCCATTTTTCTTTTAAAAGCGCTTATTCCCA
>JAUVLV010000031.1 GCA_030600545.1 Candidatus Aegiribacteria sp.
CAGTCATTTCGCGAGCGAAATGGAAAGAAGTATATCCTGATGGCGGAGCCGGGTCGGATCTCAAGTACGTATCCGAGGAGAAAGGGAAGATATTCTTCGATTTCCTGGTAAACAGCCTGTGTTTCTATTTGGAAGCCTTGAGTAAAGCGAAGTAGTTCACCTGTCAGAAACATGCCCTGAACGGCATCGGGGACGTACCACGTTTGTTCAACTAGCTAGAACGAATGTGCTATATATTTTAAATATAAATATCTAATACATGCTATTATAATCTGGTTTGTTCATTAAGTTTTTTACAGTTTTGACCGTTTATTTTATCGCATTAACGCGACAGTCAGTACATTTCATACAGCACCAGCCTGCCGTCCAGTTTAGCGTTGTGAAGAGGAATCTTGATCGAGGTTTTCAGTCCCACCTTTTTGATCAGTTTTCTCTTCCCGAAGTAGACCCAGGCTTTTGTGCCACTGCAACGCTGCTTCAGAAAATCGCCAATTTCCTTAACGAATATTCCCATGTTTTCATTTTTTTGCAGTCGCAGGCCGTAGGGCGGATTTGTAACTAATGTCATATTTTTCAGCTCAGCTATATTCTGATACGGTGTTGTTTTAAGATCTATCCTGTTTCCGGAAGGCAGCATGCTGCAGTTGCCCGATGTTGCACTTATAGCTTCCCCGGAGATATCAGAACCACCTATTAACCCTTCTGGAAGTTCTCTGATTTCTGAGTTAATCGACTTTTTAACCATTTTCCAGATATTCCTGTCAAATTCGGGGAGATTCTCAAATCCAAATCTTTTGCGGAGATAACCTGAAGGGATACGGCAGTATTTCATAAGGGCTTCGCAAAGAATTGTACCTGACCCGCAGAAGGGATCGTATAGGGGTGTTGATCCATCCCATCCAGAAAGTTCAATTATTCCAGCAGCAAGTGTTTCCTGCATGGGTGCTTCTACGGAATATTTTCTGTAACCTCTTCGATGCATAGAACCGCCTGAAGTATCAAGTCTTATATAGGCACGGTTACCGAAGATCCGGAGACCGATCCACAAATCGGGAGTAATGGTGTTAACATTCGGTCTTCTGCCATACCTGTCCATGAACCAGTCGGCGATGGCATCCTTCAGTTTTAGAGCCGCGTACTGCGAATGGGTTATTTTCGAATCGTGTACGGAGGCAAAAATAGCAAAAGTGCTGTCAGGGGTAAGGAATTGTAACCAGTCTATGGATTGGGCCGTACTGTAGAGGTATCGGTCACTGTGGCAGTCAAAGGTAATTATTGGAGCCATAATCCTTGAGAAAAATCTCGACTGATAATTTATTCTGTAAAGGGTTTCGATATCGCATCGAAAATAAATACCGCGATATGCCGCTTTGAGTTCGTAAGCTCCAAGTCTGCGAAGCTCCTCTTCACCAATAGACTTGAGGTCTTCGGCAATCATACCGAAGAAACGTCCGGTTTTCTGATACTCGAACAAATTAACCTCCGGTAACTTGCCACATTTCCTTAACTTATTTAAAACAATATAACAAAATTAGGAATACTACATCAGTCTCAACGCGTTCAGGCAAACCGGCGCAGATAAGTAGAAATAAATAGTATGCAGTGGGTTCAAATCTTTACTTTTGACTTTTCTTGATACCAGGTGAAAGCCATAAAGCGTGTCATAAAAATTTCTTTCAGTAAAGTGTAGAAGTGATGAAAACATAATGTCAAGAGTAAAGATTTGACCCCTATTAGAAAGGGCGCACCGTTAGATGCGCCCCTGTTATGGTAGCGGGGACAGGATTTGAACCTGCGACCTTTGGGTTATGAGCCCAACGAGCTACCAGACTGCTCCACCCCGCGTCTGCAGGGCGCATTATAGGAAAGATGTGGTGACTGTCAAGGGTAGGGTAGTAAAAACACGCCACCGAGAGTGCGTGTCTGAACCCCACGATTTTACATCTACCATCGCTGGTAGCCCGATAGACAGTTACTATGGCTTCCGTTACGACAGGGTTCCGAAGTAATCCTTCGTGTACTGCTTTTCCCTGACATCAGGGTTGCTGTAGTCCGGGAGTATCATGGGAGAAATTCTGTTGCCCTCTATACCTGCCGTTTCGATTTCTTCATTGTAGCGTTTGACGTGATCAAGATTTACTTTACCGATTTGATCATGGTCCTTTATGTACTCGGCCGCACAGGTGCCTGCTATTCTACCGAACACCATAACATCCAGAAGGGAGTTACCCATGAGCCTGTTCTCGCCATGGACTCCTCCGGATACTTCACCCGCTGCGTAGAGACCGGGAACATTGGTTTCACATTTACTGTTTATATCCAGTCCGCCATTCTGGTAGTGCAGCGTTGGATGGATAAGCATGGGTTCTTTTGAAATATCGATTCCGAACCTTCTGAAAAGGATATTCTTGCCGGGAAATTCCTTCTTTACCGTGCCTTCTCCTTTAAGCATCTCGATCATGGGGGAATCAAGCCATACGCCGTATTTACCCGTGGGGGTAGGAACCCCGTTGCCCCTTCCACCAGGGCTGCATTCACGGATGATGCAGGCCGCTTCCACATCCCTCGGTTCGCGTTCGTAGACGAACTGTTCACCTTTAATGTTAAGGACATTTGCCCCCGCGCCACGGAATTTCTCGGTTATAAGTATACCCTCGGCCTGTTCCGGGAATACCACGCCTGTAGGGTGGTACTGCACTGTATGAAGGAAGGAGATGGGTACGCCCGCTCTGTATGCCATAACGATGCCGTCCGCAGTTGCGCCGTAATGATTGGTGGTCATAAAATTCTGTATGTGAAGCCTTCCACTGCCTCCGGTTGTAATAATGACCGCCTTTGCCTTTACAAAATGGTACTCGGCAGTTTCAAGGTTGTACAGAACGGCTCCAGCGCAGCGGCCCGCATCATCAAGGACGAGTTCCACCGCAGGGCAGAATTCTATTACATCGATCATATCCGTGTGATTTCTGGCTTCATCACGGATGGTTTTCATTATTTCAGCACCCGTGATGTCCGCCGCGTAATGCATCCTTTTCCGGCACGTTCCGCCGCCGTGCATCGTCTTCATTCTGCCGTCCTCGAACTTGGAGAACGATGTTCCCAAACCTTCAAGCCACCTGATTGCATCCGGAGCGTGCTGTACCATCGTGTAGACAAGCTCAGGATCGTTTACGAAATGTCCACCTCCAAGAATATCCAGGTAGTGGTAGTAAGGAGAATCCTTCCCAACCTTATCAGCGGCCTGTATGCCACCCTCGGCCATCATCGTATTCGCGTCTCCGTGGCGGAGTTTTGTTGCTATAAGAACCTTTGCGCCGTTTTCCGCCGCAAGAATAGCGGCCGCGGTTCCGGCACCGCCGGCACCGATAATAAGGACATCAGTTTCGTAATCAGGTTCTGAAAGGTTTATCAGGTCGGGATCTACTCTGCTTTTGGCTTCAAGCAGGTCTACCATTTCGTTACTGATGGCATAACCTTTGCTGGGACCGATTTTGATCTTGCGGCGTGTTCCTTCGATGAAATCCGGATGGAAGTTCTCAAGGATTGGACCACGTTCCTCAAGTTCAAGCGCAGGAAACTCCTCATTATTCTTTTTCCGTTCCACCCTGGCCGCGCGGGTAGCTTCAACTTTCTCAATAAGCTTTTTAAGCGATTCAGGATACGGCATTGCTGACCTCCAGTCTAATTCTCATACTCATCAGACATACCTCGCATCCTGAGGTGTCCAGTCTTCCTCCGTGAACTGAGGTTCTCCTTCACGGGATTTGTATAACTCCTTCAGTTCTTCGGTTGATTTACTCATCAGATCCCTCAGGGGTTCTTCAAATTTCCCGTTCTCGATTTCTTTGACCCTCTCCTTGAGATGCATGGCTCTGGGGTGTCCATACCTTGCGTGCAATCTCCTGGCGAGGATTGCAACATTGAATTGAACTTCCTCTGCCGGGCACCTGGAGGCGCAGAGGCCGCACATTATGCAATCGAAGGATGTTTCTGCCACACCGGCAATGTCACCCCTTATAGCCTGAGCCATATAGTGCATTACATCTATGTCCATGGGGCATCCCTGAGTGCATGAATTGCATCCAATGCATTTGAAGATTTCGGGGTAAAGAGCGGCAACTTCACCGCCAGTTCCTTTTAATTCCTCTATATCGAATTCGGATCTGTTGCCCGGGTAGTAAGGCAATATCATCAGGTGCATTCCCGGCTGTACTACGGTCTGACACGCAAGGCCCACCTGCAGTTTGTAGCTGTCAGGTATTCTGTACACGGTGCCGCAGGCGCCGCACACTCCTCCACGGCAGCCACAGCCTCTTATGTGCTGATAACCTGCATATTCCAGTGCTTTCTGAATCGTCAGACTTGCCGGTACATCGTACCTTTTCCCCATAAAGAAGATGGGAACCAGCTCGTCCACGGGTTTTTCGGAAGGTTTTGTCATTTTTCCATCTCCCTTGCCGCGAGTTTTAGCGGTCCTTCTGAACGCAGTTCCTCTGTGAAACCGTTTATTACATTTGCGAATTTAATCGTATCAGCAGCTGAAATTAATTTCAGCATGGAGCGCGGGAAGCGGGTGCTCTCAGTTTCAATCATCACTTACCTCCCAGGCTGGCTGTAATCATTGATTTGATCTGGGAATCTGAAAGATTCCTCATCTGAGTAGCTCCACTGGGGCAAGCAGCCACACAGGAACCGCATCCCTCGCAAAGAGCCTCGTTGACGATTACAATATTCTTCTCTTCATCGTATTCCCGGGCATCGTAGGGGCACACCGGAACGCAGGTCTGGCAGCCGTTGCAGAGATCCTCATCAACCCATGCGATTGCCGGATCCTGCTCAAGGTGGTCCCTTGAGAAAAGTGAAATCACTTTGCATGCGGCAGCACTGGCCTGTGCAACGGTTTCCGGTATGTCTTTGGGTCCCTGGGCCGCACCGGCTAAAAAGAAACCGCTGTTAATGCTTTCCACCGGGCGCAGCTTCGGATGAGCTTCAGCAAGAAAACCGTTGGGTCCGGTTTGTATTCTGAGTTTCTTAACAAGCTCAGCCGTGCTGTCCGTCGGAATAACTGCGGTGGCCAGGACAACAAGATCAGCCTCTATTTCAACATTCCTGCCGGTAAGTGTGTCCGTTCCCCAGACCACTGTTTTATCACCGTCCCGGAATATTTTCGCTACCTTGCCGCGAAGATAGATAATACCCTCTTCTTCCTCGGCGTTGTGGTAGAATTCTTCGTAGCCTTTTCCACCCGTTCTGATATCTATGTAGAAGATGTAGGGCTGCCCGTCGTGAACACGGTGTTTGTAAAGAAGAGCGTGCTTGGTTGTATACATGCAGCAGATCTTGGAGCAATAAGGCCTGTAACGTTCAGGATCTCTCGATCCTGCACATTGAACGAATACAACCTCTTTAGGCACCATGCCGTCAGAAGGTCTTTTAACCTCTCCGACTGTTGGACCCGAAGCGGACAGAAGGCGTTCGAAAGCAAGGCCGTCGATTACGTCGGGAATATCTCCAGCACCGTATTCGGCAAGGTCAACTATTGGGAGAGTATCGTAACCTGTAGCTACGATAATGGCTCCGATTTCTTCTTCAACGAACCGATCTTCCTGTTCAAAATCAATGGCGTTTATCTCGCAAACCTTCTCACACAGGCGGCATTTTCCAGTTTTGAAGTAGATGCAGCTGTCCTTGTCGATTACCGGCTTATTGGGAACTGCCTGAGGGAAAGGTACGTAGATTGCTCCGTGTGTTGTAAGTTCCCTGTCGAAGACGGAGGGAACTTTTGCGGGACATTTTTCCATGCAGAGGCCGCAGCCTGTACATTTGTCCCAGTCCACGAAGGGAGCTTTCCGCCTTATCTTAACATTGAAATTGCCCACGTACCCGGAAACCTCTTCGATCTCGGAGTAGGTCATAAGTTCGATATTCTGGTGTTTACCCGCTGCGACCATCTTCGGAGTAAGTATGCACTGAGAGCAGTCAAGAGTGGGGAATGTTTCCGAAAGCTGGGCCATATGACCGCCTATTGAAGACTCCTTTTCTACGAGAATGACCTTGTAGCCTGAGTCAGCTATATCCAGGGCAGACTGAATACCGGCGATTCCGCCCCCTATCACAAGAGCCTTTTTCTTGATTAAAACAGGGATCGGTTCAAGTGATTCGTTCAACCTTGATTTTTCAACTATCGTGCCCACTATTTTTATAGCTTTCTCTGTAGCTTTTTTCCTGTTCGAATGGATCCAGCTGCACTGTTCGCGGATATTCGCTATCTCGCACTGCCAGGGGTTCAGACCAGCTTCTTCTGCCGCTGCCCTGAAAGTGGATTCATGAAGATTGGGGGAGCAGGCAGCGATGATAACGGCATCCAGTTTTTCTTCCTTTATCTTTTTCCGGACGAGGGCCTGCCCCGGATCGGAGCACATGTATATATAATCCTGCGTATACACTACACCGGGCATTTTCAGCACTTCTTCAGCAACACGTTTAACATCAACAGTCTCCGCGATATTTATGCCGCAGTGGCAGACGAAGACTCCTATTCTTTTCATTCTTCATCCCCCTTCCCCGAACTGGTACCGATCTTATCCAGAATGGGGGTGACATCTACGTAGTGTTTTTCAAAACCCTGTCTGCCGTATTCAACACCAAGTGCAACCGAAAGAAGTTGAGTGAAGTAAAATATCGGAATAGGCTTGAAATCTTGATAAGCTTCTGCGATTGCCTTCTGTCTTGAATCGAGATTGTAAAAACACAGGGGACAGCTGACGACTATCGCGTCCGCACCTTTATTTATGGCTGAATTGAGTATTCTGTAACAAAGCCTTGTTGAAGCGTCGGGGCTGGAGATCGACAGATACGAACCGCAGCATTCAGTGCGGTAAGGGTATTTCACCGGCTGGGCATCCAGAGCGCTTATGAAATCCTCGATTATCGAGGGATTCTCAGGATCATCCAGTTGTATTTCATTCTGGGGCCGTAACATCACGCAACCGTAATAAGGGGCCAATTTAAGCCCCTTAAGGGATCTTTTGAGGTTTTCGGTGATTTGTTTGTAACCCAGTTCATCACGAAGATATTCCATGAGATGAATGACCTTCACCTCGCCTTTGTAATCCACCCATTGAGAATTATCCTTTTCAAGATATTCCCTCTCAGGGGTATCATCGGCAAGGAAAGTATTTATTCGTTTTCTGATAATCTCGTCTGTTCTAATGCTGTAATTTGTTCGTTTCAGAGTATTGTAGCAGAAGTCGCATATGGTGATAAGAACATCACTTCCGGAGTCTCTTACATTCTTGAGAATCCTGGAAGGAGCGATGAGGTTCATTATTCTTTCTTTCGAAACCGGAGGAACCGCCCCGCAGCAGGTCCATGTATCCAGTTCGTCAAGCTCGAAACCCAGTTTAACGGTAGCATCCCGTGCTGAGCGGTCGAGATGGGAAGACCTTTCTTTAAGGGCACAGCCCGGATAGTAGGCAACCTTGGCCATGTTTCCTCCAGTTCTAGGTTGACAGTTTTCTGTAAACTCCGACAAGTCCCGGTTGCGGGACTTCAGCAGCATGCTCCGGATCGATCTGATCCGGACCAAAATGGTCAACTCCTTCTTCAAGTGCAATCTGTCTTAAAGTATCCATTACAGCCTGTATATCGATTCCTTTGGGACATCTGACCGTACACTGGAAGCAGCTTGCGCAGATCCATATTGTATCATTATGGATAATGTCATCCTTCTGGCCCAGCTGAACCAGTCGTATTATCCTGTTGGGGAGAATGCTCATTTCCTGGGCAAGGGGACATCCGGATGAACAGTTTCCGCACTGATAGCAGGCGTCAACAGGCTGTCCACTAAGTTCAATTACCCGCTTTTTAAACCCTGCTCTGACCTTCTTGCGGGTCAGCTTTATTGGAGGATTTCTGGGTGGAGCTAGCCCCATATTTTCACTCATACTGCCAATTCTCCTCTCGCTGTGGTATTGGAGTCTTGTAAAGCGCAGTTAGCAAATTCCTGATAAATAATTTCTCAGAATATTCATGCAGAAGTTCCAGGGACATTACGCAAGCTGGATCTGCTGCTATTGAATCGATAGCGATAAGTTGCCGGTACCTGGCTTTCGGGAACCGGTATACCTCCCCTCAGGGTCCTCTTACGGAACCTGTTTCTATGGCGTAATCAAAATAGTACCAGAAATAGTATACTATCTCCTTATTCGAGAAGGTGTCTATCAGCTCCGCATGTACAATGGAATCCACTGCTGCGTTTACTTCCGGGTTTTCGTTCCTGGCTTCTTCAAGAAGAAGTCCGACATTTTCGCAGTCTTCTCTGGTTGAAATTGAGTCAAATTCTATCATGACATCGTTCGGAAGTGAAGCTCTGAAAGTATCCAGCCTTGTTTGCCTTCCTTCAGATCTTGTTTCCTGGTTACACGATGAAAAGATGATTATCCACGTTACGAACAGGGCTTTAGAACAGGAAAATGTCACAGAGTAATACCAAGGCTGAACCTGTGAATATTACCAAGATCAGCGAATGGTTTGAATGCGTAATCCAGAGAAAATCTGTTCCAGTTCGTTCCCGCTCCGAATGCAAGAGCGTCAATAAAGCTTCCACCGGCATTGTCCGCGGCGTCTTTGTCGTGGAGATTACCCCCTGCTCTTATGGAAAGCATCTCCATGGGAGAGTATTCCACACCGAGAGCCGTATCGAAATCTCCATGAAGCGGATAGCTTGCATCAAGAGCTACCAGTAACTTGTCATCGAGGAAGTCAGCCGATACTCCCGCTGCAATTGTAGTGGGTACAGGATCGTTTTCCTGATAGAACGCCTTTGTCTGAATACCTGCATTTCTTACAGCAAATCCGAATGAAACAAGAGCTGGCTTGTACCATGCCCCCACATCCATCAGAAATGCATTCCCGCTGTATGTATCGATGCTCGAATAAACGAACTTCGCAGTGGTTCCTACGGCAAGGGAGGGACCGAGTTTGTAAACATAGGTTCCACCAAGAGAAACACTGTTCGTGCTGAATTCTTCGCCATTACCTGTTGGGTGCATCATCGAAGTTCGAGTAAAGCTGCCCCCGTAGAAATAATTCACGGAAACTCCAACAAGGTCATTATCCGAGGGATTAACCCATCCCGCAAAGCCCGCTTGCATATCCATCAGATAACCCGTGTACGTTGAAGTGAACATCTGTTCCTGCATTCCAGCCAATGTGGCGGGGTTCCAGTAAAGCCCCATAGGATCTCCGGGAACTGCTGTGAATGCGCCACCCATTGCGACCGCTCTGGCTCCGGTGGGAACCTGCAGGAAGGCGAAACCTGCCGTATCAGCGGATGCAGTGCCTGTTATCATTGCCAGTATGACTGCTGCCAGAAATTTATTCATTGATACTCTCCGTTTCGCTATTCTTATTAATAACAGATAGACTATGATTATTCTTCGTTCCGGTCAACAGGGAAAAAAGCCCATACAATTGCTGTGCTGTCACTCCGGGAACTCCGGATCATATCTTTTGCGCAGATAATGAGACGTATTCCCCCGGATACCTGTGCTGAATCAAGCCTGATAACTGGGAGATCATCCGGCATTGAATCTTCCAAAAACCAGTCATTTCCCTCCAGTCTTAGATCGAGGTTGAGAATATTGTTCCCGCCAAGGGCCGCGTAGAAGCCTTCAGTTGATGAACTCAAGGGGGGATAGACCATAACGGTGCAGGGTTCAAGCAAGTTGAGCTTGCAGACGATTATTCCTGTTCCCGTAAAGCCCCGGGAAGATAGTCTCTCAAGAAAAGACAGCGCTTCGGAATGCAGCGAACCTTCTGCAGAAGGAATTGCCAGCATCAATATTACGAAGGGAAGAATCCTTTTCAAATCAATCCTTGATTCCGGATCTGCTGTAGCTTGCCACAATGCGTTTCTGAACCATCAGGAACAGAATTATAAGAGGCATGGTGCAGAATGTTGAAGCTGCCATCAGAAGCTGGAAGTTACTGGACTGCTCCTGATTGAAATATGAAAGCCCCACCTGGAGAACACGGAGTTCTTCAGAATGTGTTACAACCAGAGGCCACATGAAGCTGTTCCATGATCCGATGACATTGAACAGAAGTACAGTGATAATGACTGATTTGGAAAGAGGCAGAACCACCTTCCAGAGATATTTCAGCCTCCCGCAGCCATCAAGAATCGCAGCTTCGTAAAGGGTTTTCGGAATAGTCCTGAAATGCTGTCTGAGAAGAAAGATGCTGAAAACATTCGTCGTCCAGGGGACTATCAGGGCCATGTAAGTATTTATCCAGCCGAGTTTTGCGAGAATAACGTATGACGGAGCAAGGTAAACAGGTTGAGGAACCATCATCGTTGAAAGGAAAAGAAGAAACAGTGTGCTTCTTCCCCTGTAGTTCATTGTGGCAAAGGAATATGCAGCCAGGCTTGATGTGACCAGCACGCCTGCTACAGTGAGAAACGTAACTAACATCGTATTTAGAAAATACCTGCCGAAGGGAACTTTTGTCCAGGCTTCAACGTAGTTGCTCAAGCCTCCCTGCTGAAGAGATGTGTTAACCATCCAGAGGAAGGGAAGCAACATGACTATACCACCCAGTATCAGGAAGAAATGCTTTGTGATACTCAACGCTGTTGCCCTCGGGTTCAGTGACATCATCAGTAATGAACCCTTCTACCCGCAACCTTGCGCTGGATAATCGTAAGCGTAAGGAGAATAAGAAAGAGGAAAACGGAAATAGCGCTTGCATAACCGATATCGAACCGATCGAATGCTTTCTGGAAGAGATAGAATACTATTACGTTGGTTGTTCCCAGCGGTCCCCCGCCGGGAGGAGGCGTCATAACGTATACGAGCGCAAATGTCTTGAACGATATGATGGTGCTCATAATGAGTACATAGTAAGTAGTCGGAGACAATAGAGGCCACGTAATGTGACGGAATGTCCCCCAGACACCAGCCCCGTCAAGTTTGGCAGCTTCGTAGTAAGTAGTGGGAATGTTCTCCAGACCCGCAAGGAAAAGAACGGTGTTGTATCCTGTACTTTTCCACACGCTGACGATCATCAGTGACACCAGAGCCAGACTGGGGCCCGCCAAAATTCCCTTTGGATGTATTCCCATCGGGGACAGCATCATCTCAAAAATGCCGCGTGGTTCCCGCAGCCACAGCAGTGGTTCTCCGCCAAAGGCGGTGATTATCTGATTAACGGGACCCGCTTCCGGGTTGTAAAGCCATGCCCATACCACGGAGATCGCTACAGCAGAGGTTACCACCGGAAGGAAATAGATCGTTCTGTAAAAACTCTTCCCTTTAAGTTCCCCTCTGAGCAGTATCGCAAGAAAGAGGGGGATGATTATCCCTGCAGGAACAACTCCGAGTACAAAGAAAAGCGTATTCAGAACACTCTGCCAGAAACGGGCATCAGAAAGCATACGGGCATAATTCGAAAAGCCAACGAATCCATGAAAACCACCGATGTCATAATCGGTGAAAGAAGCCGTAAAGGAACTGAGAATAGGCAGGGTTCGGAAAATCAGCACTATAAGCAGTGCTGGCAAAATGTAGAAATAGGGGCCAAGTTTTGATCTAATTTTCAATTGTAATTCCCGGATTGAATGTCTGCATTAAAGTTAATATACTGAAAACCTCTCCGTCAGTTTGCACAACAATAGTTCCCTGAGTGTCTGTTCGCAAGATTTCGGAACCCAGTTCCCTGTAGATTTCGATAACCCGTGGATGCGGGTGGCCAAAACTGTTGTTCCTTCCGGCCGAGAATACAGCTATCTGCGGGCTAAGCTTTCTGAGGTATGGAGGAAAAATAGAAGTCAGACTTCCGTGGTGAGGGACTTTCAATACTGTAACCGGCATGGCAATCGGAGTAAGAGTTCTTTCCGATTCTTCTTCCATATCGCCGGTTAGAAGAGTTGAGAAGTTTCCGCATGTTATTCTAAGAATGGCGGAATTCTCGTTGAGATCAAGATTGACCTCCCTGGAGCCAACGGATACTACGGTAACGGTAACGTCAGGCGAGAGCTGGAATTTCATTCCTGTTTCAAGAAATCTGTAATCGCAGCCCTCATCCATGACGGCGTTGAGGAAGTCCTCGTATAACCAGGAAGAAAAGGGCATTCCCGGATCGAGCACCTCAAGAACCGTGAAATTTCTCATTACCGAAGCAAGACCTCCAACGTGGTCAGCGTGAGGGTGTGAGAATGAAAGAACATCGATGGTATCCACGCCCAGTTCCAGGAGGCGGAACACTACCGGAGGTTCAAGGGGGCCACCCGTATCCGGTCCTCCGTCGAACAGAAGGATCTTTCCCCCGACTGCCTCCACCAGAATCGCGTCTCCCTGCCCGACATCCAGATAAGATACAATGAGAGAGGGGGAAAGAGAGTCGACTTCTGCCATCCAGTGAAGTGTATCCGCAGCTGGAGAAAGGCTGGAGTCGATGAATACCAGTTCCTCAAGTGCTGCAACTGTCCCCGGACCAATACCGCTTACGTATTCAAGCTCGGAAACATTCAGAAAAGGTCCGTAGAATGTTCGGTATTCGACAATCTTTGAAGCTTTAACCGGACCGATTCCCGGAAGCTCCCTGAGAGTCCATTCGTCGGCCGTGTTGATATTGATTAAGTCATTTGAAAGTAGTGATAAGGATAATAATATGGCCAATATCCAGCTCATTACTTGACAATGCTCTCTTTCGTGTTAAGCTTACCTACATAATCTTGAAAGGAGGTTCTAATGCGGAACCTACTTGTAACCATAGTAATCATGCTCCTTCTGGCTGCTTCCAGCATTGCTGGCGACATTCGGCTTGAAGGCAATGATTTTACTACTGTTGCTTACATAAGGGATAACGGAAGAATAGAAAATGCTTCCTTTGAGATTCTCGGATATATCAAGGAAGATGGCAGAGTTGAAGATGACTTCTTTCATACTCTTGGCTATATAGATGAAGATGGCATAATCGAAGATGATTCCTTTAACGAACTCTATACTCTGAGCGAAAACGGTAGACTTTCTGACACCAGGTTTATAAAAGTAGCCGACATACAGAGCGATGGAACGGTTGAAAACAGCCATTTTCGGGTTATTCTATACGCCGATGGAACACATGACGATATAACTGAACGTATCGCCATATTCCTGGTTTTCTTCAGCGATCTTCTGGAAGATTAACCAGAAGTTTAGCGTTACTAACATTACAGGCCGTTTAATTCGGAGATGTCAGCGATTTTTTTAGTGTCGCTGTCCTCCGGAATGGCCTGTATCTCCAGCTCTCTTTCGTCGCGGGGAATGAAACCAATCCTTGAGATGGTGTTGGTTTCCCGATGACGTATGAGAAGATGCTTCCAGTTGTACTGCCGAGGCATCTTCCGGGCTTTTTCCTCGAAACGGTTGTAGAGCCTCTGCGTGAAGTCTGAACTGTCCGTGTTAGGCTCAAAGGGCTCAAGCTCAATTCTATAGCGCATGCCCGGCAGTATGCGGTTGTAAGCGATCAGCATCCGGCATCCGGTGTGTCGCTGGATTCGATAAGGTGAAGAGGAAGCGAGAACAGGTACTCCGAAGTTGTTGATCCAGGTCCCTCTGGGGCCACCATAACCTGTTGGGGCGATGTGAAGTATCTCACCCCGCGCCAGTGTTTTGAACATCCACCCGGGATTCTCATCGGGAAATCCCACATGGTGCCACCGTTGTCCGACTCTAAGTTTAGCCCTTTGAACGAATGGAGGGGTATCGAGGTATCTGCTTGAAATTACACTGATCTTATATCCAGACATGGCCAGCAGTATATGGAGAGTTTTCTCGTCGCCGAAATGGGGAACAAGGAGCATGACGCCTCTGCCGGACGATACAGCTTCATCCAACAATTCCCTGCCGCTGTACTCAAGGCACTCATCAAGACATGAAGGCACCATCCTGTTTGTGCGGAACAGAGCAACCATTGTGGACTGGTGGCGTTTCCAATAGCCCCTGATCACCCTCTTGCGCCAGTTTGTATCGCCCGATGGAAATATCCGCTGGAGGTGGGCATCGATCAGAGAGTTTGTCGGAGTACAACCCAGTGCGCTCTGTACCGATCGCAGAAGTCCGAGTATACTGACAAGGATAACTGAACCGCGTTTGCCTCGAAGAAGAGCAGAAGCGGCGCCTACTATTCTGTAATACGCCGAGGCGAACAGAGATCGATTAAAATGAATCATTCCCTCAGTATAACCTTCCCGGAAGATAGCCCAATACTTCAATCTGATTACAATTCGTACTGCCTGGTAATATATGACAGATAAGTAAGACATAGGGATCAATTCTTTACTCTTGACATTTTTACATGTAAACATATGTATAGGATGGAGGTGACAAATAGTGAGAAGAATCACAGACCGTCAGAAGCAGGTTCTGGATTTCATAGGCGATTACATTAACGAACATGCCTACCCGCCCAGCATCAGGGATATACAGAAGCACTTCAAACTGAAAAGCACAAAAGGAGTTAAAGATCATATCGACCGGCTGGTTGAGAAAGGATATCTCAAAAGAATGGATGGAGCCGCAAGGGCTCTTGAAGTGATTCATCCAAGGGAAAGATCTGCAAAGAAAATTCCCCTTGTTGGTACTGTAGCCGCAGGCCTGCCGATACTGGCAGAAGAGAATATTGAAGCTTACGTGTACACATCAGCCGATACGGTAAGAACCGAGGGCATGTTCTATCTTCGAGTAAGCGGTGACAGCATGATCAACGCCGCTATACTTGAGGGTGATCTCGTGCTGGTACGTCCACAGCCTATCGTAGAGCAGGGGGAGATTGCGGTTGTTAGGATAGGAGATGAAGCCACGGTCAAGCGGTTTTTCAGATTCGATACTAGAATTGAACTCTATCCTGAAAACCCGAATTACAAACCCTTCGTGTACTGGGAAGGCGATGAAGATATAAGAATCGTAGGCAAGGTTATCGCGGTATTCAGAGTACTCGAATAAACCAATCCACCGTAACATTAAAAACATGTTCTAGGGGGTAGTAAATGAAGCATATTTTTTCATCAGGGTTTTTCTTTACAGCTTTACTTCTTACAGCAATGGCCGGTTGCTCGCAATATGTATCTGTTACAACTGAAACCCGTTCAATTCCGGTAAACAGCACGGTAGAAGTTTCCACATTCAATGGTTCCATCACAGTTGAATGGTACGAAGGGTCCGATCTTTTTCTCGAGATTACAACTTCAGCCAATAGTGAAAATGAACTTGAGGAAGCAGAGGTAAATATTACTGCTGATATACTTACAATTATTGAAGCACACAAACTTAACGATGATGCCAATGTTGGCGTAAGCCTGTTGCTCCGGCTTCCGCACGGTGTCGAAATAGCCGAACTGCACACATCGAACGGACGCATAACGGTTTCCGGGGGAAGTGGTTCCGCACAGGCCATTACCAGTAACGGTAGTATATCCTTTGAAAATTTCAGTGGTTCAGTAAGGGCAGAAACCAGTAACGGAAGCATTACTGTATCGGGTAGCGATCTGGTTTATGCAAGATCTTCAAATGGAAGCATAACCGGAGAAATCATGAGCGTTCCACCTGAGGGAATCGAACTTCGAACCAGCAACGGTGCCATAAATGTTGAATTGGACTCCAGTCTTGATGCAGATATTGAGATGGATACTTCAAACGGTTCTGTTTCGGTAACAGGAGAGGGCTTCCGCAATGTAATCATCGATGATTCAGACGGCAGTGCAATCCTTGGCGCCGGCGGTAATTCCATCACACTCAGGACATCAAATGGAAGCATAAGGGTAAAGACAGTAACGCCCTGAAACCGGGAAATTTCTCCAGTACCATTATGTCTAATTGCGTTAATTATTCCTGATGGCCTTCTGACTGTACAATCTGCCTTGAAAGCCGGTATGTGATTATTGGGAGTAGCTCTTTACTCCCTGTGAAATCTGTTTACTCTAGGATGGCATGAGGCTCCCCCGCCGTTGTTGTCGAAGTATTTCTGATGGTAATTCTCCGCTTGCCAGAAATTCTCTGCCGGGTTAACTTGTGTAGTAATTTCATATCCCTGCGCCTTGAGAATGGAAACAAGCTCATCAATCGTGGTGAGTTGTTCTTCTTTAGTGTAAAAAACCGCTGACCTGTACTGTGTGCCCGTATCTAATCCCTGACGATTGACCTGTGTTGGATCATGGATCTCGAAAAAGGTCATGGCAAGCTCTCTGAAAGAAACTGAGGAGTTATCAAAGACTACTTTTACAGTTTCCGCGTGACCTGTTGATCCGGAGCAGACTTCTTCGTATTCGGGATTTGCGAGACTTCCACCCATATATCCGGACTGGGCGTAAAGAACTCCTTCGGTGTGATCGAATATGTATTCCACACCCCAGAAACAACCTCCGGCGAAGTAAGCAGTTTCAATTCTGTCGCCGGGAATAAAGTTCATGGAAATTGAGTTCACACAGTGTCTGGTATCTGTTTCTGTATAACCTTCTCCTGTGAACACGTGCCCGAGATGACCACCGCATGATGCACAGATTATCTCAGTTCTTACACCATCATCATCGGGATTCATTAGAACCGCACCTTCAATCGCCTGATCAAAGGCCGGCCATCCGCAATGCGCCTGGAATTTTGTTTCAGATCTATAAAGAGGAGTATTACATCTTTTGCAGGTGTATAACCCGTATTCGAAAGTGTCAACATACGAACCTGAATAGGGCATCTCGGTGCTGCCGTCAACAATAACAGATTCTTCCTCAGCGGTTAGTTCCCGGTATTCCATGTTTTTTTCTCCATTCACCATAGATGCGGTGAGCAAAACAACGACAGCCACAATAAGAAACGATACTGCGTATTTCAAAATTTAGTTACCTCCAGATCAGGACAACACCGTAACAATGCCAGAGGTTCCGTATTCACAATTCCGCGTTGTCCGCCTGATACCGGAGAGTACATTCCTTGATGCAGGCGGTAACGCCTTAAAAACCGGTGAATTTCTTCAGCAGCATTCTTACTACGTCGGCAATTTCAATCGGACTGCTGACGGGATGATCCGCTTTTTGTATTTCCGCCTGGTCGCCATAACCGTACAGGCATCCTATTGAAGGTATACCGTTTTCCGCAGCAGCGTTAATGTCATGGTATCTGTCACCTATCATTACAGAGAATGAACTCCTGTTATTCTCTATGATTTTCTTTACCCTGCGCGTTTTTGAAGCATGGTCGTCCTTTCCCTCAAGCAGAGAGAACATGTCAGCGATCCCCAGAGAAGAAGTAACAAGTTCAATGTAGTCCAGATCCGCATTTGAACAGATCGCAAGATCGAAACCCATCGCCTGCAGGGCAGATAGCATTTCCCGTGTGCCCGGGTAGAGCGCCCCCTTTTCATGAAGAGTAATTGTCTGATAACTGCGAATGCCATTGCGGAATTCCCTGCATGTTTCATCATTACTGTTCAGAAGTTTCCGGCAAAAGATCTCAAGCGGTTCCCCGTAAAGTGCATTTATGTCAGCAGGAGCGGCAGGCTGAAAGCCAAGATCACTCATTGCCATCTGTATCGCCGGCACAAGAGCTTTCTCGGTATGATGAAGAGTTCCATCAAGATCGAATATCGCTGTCTTTCTTATCTTCAAAATATACCTTTTCCGGTTAAAGATTGGACTGAAATATAAGAAAACTGCGGGAAGGCATTAATTTGATTATTATCCGCTTTGCCATAGTTACAAAATTCGAATGGAGAGATAATATGAAAGCCGAACTTGAATGCCTTCCATGCCTTGTTCGACAGGCAAAGGAAATGGCAATGATGACCACAGACGATTCAGCGATGCAGAAAAGGATCATGCGGCGGTGTTTTGCCTACATGTCAGAAACCGACCTTGATAAGTCACCCCCCGAGATAGCTCAGGGAATAGGCGGAATAATCGTATCTATTACAGGAGTGAAAGATCCCTACAGAGAAATCAAGGCAGTTCATACGGAAATGGCACTGAAGATGGAACCGGAAATGGATAGAATCGTAGAAGCGTCAGTAGATAAATTTCTGTCAGGCCTTAGGCTTGCAATTGCAGGAAATATCATCGATCTCGGTGCCAGGGAAAGGGTTTCGCATGAGGATATTTCCGGAATTCTAAGAGAAGTGATTCACGAACCTCTCTGCGGAGCAGACCCAGGGCGGCTCGAATCGGAAATTGATGAAGCTGAAAATGTTCTATACCTTGCAGACAACGCTGGAGAAACGGTATTCGACAGGAAATTCCTCGAACAGCTACCCGGCGAGAAGATCACTGTAGCTGTCAGAGGCGGCCCCGCTATTAACGATGCGATCCTTGCAGATGCTGAAGCAGCTGGTCTGGACAGGGTGGCCACTCTCATAGATAACGGATCCGGAGCGCCAGCCACCGTGTTAAGCGATTGCTCTCCCGAATTCAGACGCGTTTTTGAAGAAGCCGACGTGATAATCGCTAAAGGACAGGGCAACTACGAATCTCTTTCATCATCGGACGCGAATATCTATTTCCTTTTCAGGGTGAAATGCAACCTTGTGGCGGAACATTCGGGATTTCCCGTTGGAAGCCTTGTTATGCTGAAATCTTCCGATAGTGAACCTGATGAATAAAGGCTCGATTCCGATCGGATTGTTCGCAACCGATATGGACGGGACTCTTCTTTTGCCAGGGAGTGATTTTCACAGTATGGATATCGCTGCCCTTGAATCCCTGGGCAAGATGAATATTCTCAGGATCATAGCAACGGGAAGGTCACCATTCTCATTTGACAGAATGATGGGGAAAAGGATTCTGCCGGTGGATTACCTTGTTCTTTCCAGCGGCGCCAGGATACAGAATTATCGTACAGGTGAATATCTCAGGACCGCATCTATGAATGCCGACCTTACATCCCGCGCAGCGAAAAAACTTATTCATCACGGTTACGACTTCTGCATACAGGGAACAGTTCCTGACACCCATGTGTTTACATACAGGTACAGCTCGGGATTCAATCCGGATATGGAAAGCCGAATCGCACTCTATAAAGATCACTGCAGGCCCCTTGAAAATGGTGATAAGAGGTGCGTTTCAACACAGATTGTTATCATAGTACCTGCCGGCAGGCAGGAAGGCGTTCTGGAGAACGTGACGAACTCCCTGGGGGAATTCTACAGCATTCTTAGAACCACATCCCCTATCGATGGTGAATCACTGTGGATCGAAATATTCCCCGCCGGAGTGTCGAAAAGCTCCGGAGTCGAATGGATCGCTGCCGAATTCGGCCTTTCAGGCAAAGACGCTGCAGCGGTGGGAAACGATTACAACGATCACGACCTGCTTGAATGGGCCGGACACGCCTTTGTTGTTGAGGATTCCCCGGAGCATCTCAGAACCCGCTTCACAGAAGTGCCTTCGGTGAACGACGGAGGAGTCGCAGAAGCCGCGAGGCTCTGGCTGATTCAGCGGGGTGAACTCTCCGAAGGAGACCGCTGGCCCGTGTAGACGCATCAAGTAAACAGTACGAAGGAAGGCAGGCCATGAAAATCTTCGCTATAGGTGACCTGCATCTTTCCCATTCCAGCGGAAAACCTATGGATGTCTTCGGCGATCATTGGAAAAACCATCATCTGCTCATTGAGAAGAACTGGAAAGAGCTGATCACGGAAGATGATCTGGTGCTTCTGCCCGGAGACCTTTCGTGGGCTATGACACTCGATGAGGCCGAAGAGGATCTGATGTGGCTTGAAAGACTTCCCGGAAGGAAAATAATCACAAAAGGAAATCATGATTACTGGTGGCACTCCATCTCACAGCTTAACAACAGGCTGCTTCCGGGTATAATACCTCTTCAGTATACCGCCTTTGATTGCGAAATTACCGTTATCACAGGTATAAGGGGATGGATTACTCCTCTGTCTGAGGAATACGTTGAAGAAAGGGATGGAAAAATCTACAGGCGGGAACTTCACCGGCTCAGGATGGCTCTAAAGTCAGCAGCAGAATTCAGGAAAACAGGAAAACCGATGATTGTAATGCTTCATTATCCTCCTGTTGTTTGCGGGGAGCCCACAGAATTTTCGGAGATGCTGTCCGATGAAGGTGTGGAACTTTGTATATACGGTCATATTCATAATTCCCCCGATCAGTGGGCCGAAGGGCTGGATACTGAAACGGGCGGTGTAAGGTACAGGCTGGTTTCAGCCGATTATCTTAATTTCAGACCGCTGAGGATCTCCTTGTAATGATAATCAACGCGTCTGCTCTTGGCATGAGATTCGGAATCGAAGAAATATTCGAGAATGTCAACTTTACCATCAACCGGGGCGACATGGCTGCCCTGGTCGGAGTTAACGGTGCCGGGAAAACCACGCTGATAAGAATTCTGAATGGAGAACTGGAACCATCGGCGGGTGATCTTCACGTTTCAGGAGAAGTTCGAATTGCTTACCTGCCCCAGCAGATGAAAAGTTTTCCGGAAGGACCGCTTCTTGAAACGGTCTGCAGCGAAGCGGGGGAAGCGGCCAGAGCTCTGGATCGTATGAACAGGATTCATGCAGACCTGGAGATTGTCGAAGACAGCGGAGAGCAGAAACAGCTCCTTGAGAAACTTGCTGAAGCACATGACCTGGCCGACTCAACCGATGCTTTCAGTATCAGGAGCAGGGCGGAAAAAGTTCTTTCAGGTCTGGGATTTTCAGCAAATGATTTTACTAAACCTATGGAAGAATTCTCCGGAGGGTGGAGAATGAGGGGGCAGCTCGCATCTCTCCTTCTTTCGGATCCCGATTTGCTCCTGCTTGACGAGCCCACAAATCACCTTGACCTGGAAGCAAGGATATGGCTTGAAGAATACCTCACGAAATTCCGAGGAGCGGTCTGGATAATTTCACACGATCCGGGGTTCCTCGACCGGGTTGTGTCCCGGATTTATGAGATTGAGTTCGGAGAACTTTCCTCGTATACCGGTAATTATTCCTTTTATGAAGAAAAAAAGCAGGAGGACATCTCACGCAGGGAGAAACAGGCAAAGCACCAGACGGAACAGATAGAAAAAATCAGGCGGTTCATTAAAAGGTTCAAGGCAACCGAGAGTAAGCGTTTTCAGGTGCGTAGCCGTGAGAAAATGCTTGAGAAAATGGAAGTAATACAAACCCATAGAGATCCGAACCATATGAGGCTGAGATTTCCCGATCCTCCCGGAAGCGGGAAAATCGTAGCACGTCTTGAAGATGTATCCAGGAGATATGACCGAACCATTTTCAGTGGTGTGAATCTGGAGATACAAAGAGGAGACCGAATTGGCATCGTTGGAAAGAACGGTGAGGGGAAATCCACTCTATCAAGGATACTTGCAGGGGTTGAGGATCCTACCGGTGGAAGTCTGCAAATGGGGTCAAGGGTTAAAACGGGTTTTTATACACAGGAGGTTGATCAGCACCTTGAACCTGGATTAAGTCTTCTCGACCAGCTGGCTGCTGTCAGCGCATCAAGTTCCGAGCGGGAGCTACGAAGTATTCTCGGCGGATTCCTTTTTACGGGAGATGATGTCTTCAAGAAAACCGGAGTCCTCTCCGGCGGAGAGAAGAGCCGCCTTGCCCTTGCGCGGATTCTTCTTAGCCCCGTTAACTTTCTGATACTTGATGAACCCACCAATCACCTTGATATTTTTTCAAGGAAGGTACTATGTGAAGCTCTGGAAAAGTATACAGGAACACTGGTTCTTATCAGCCATGATGAACAGCTTCTTTCTTCCCTTGTGGAAACGGTTTACGAAGTCCGGAATGGGCAAGTCAGCTTATTCGGGGGTTCCTTCGATTACTACCTCAGAAAAAAACACGAAAGGATTCGAAGTTCATTCGAATCAGGGAAGGGTGGCTCAAATACCGGCAAAACCCCAAGGGAAGCTGAAAAGGAAAGAAAGCGGAAGGAAGCTGAACAACGCAGAAAGCTGTACGCCGGGCAAAAGAAAATCCGGGCTGGAATAAGCAGAATAGAAAGAAAACTGCTTCCACTTGAAGGGAAGCGGGAAGAACTTGAAGGTTTTCTGCAGGATCCTGAGATAATCTCTGATACCCCCAGGCTGGTTGAGCTTCAGAAGGAACATGCTTACGTATGCCAGGAAATCCAGGGGTATCAGAAAATGTGGGACGAGCTGGCCGAGCAAATGGATTAAACACGGAAACAGCCCCCTTTGAAGAGGGCTGTTTCATTACTACTGATTATCATCAGTTCAGAACATAGGAGTATTCAAATTCATGCTAGAAAGTTGATTTGATAGCTCCCCATGTATCTCTCTGCAGGGCAGTAGGAACCCAATTAGTACTCAGCTTGTAGAGATTGTTATTCTGCGAAAAGACCCACATATAAGTCCCGTCGTAGTCAATACCACCATTGGGACCGTCCGGATCATCAGTGAAAGTACAGGACCAGACAGGGGTCATGTTCACGCTTCCATCAGCGTATAGATTGAATATGAAGATGTTGTCACCGGTATCTATCTGACAGCATACTATAAGGTATTCTCCATATACAGACATGCCTGAAACAGCGCTGAAAGCCGCCGTGGTCCATGTAACCGAAGATTCTGTACCGGTGTATGCACCCCATGCGATTTCATCAGCACCGAAATCCGAAGCATACAGATTGCCGTGTCCGGCATCGACACCACAAACCTTTAACCAGCCTGAGGGGCCAGCTATATCCCTGACATAGTAGGGGTCAGCACTGGTCGTTGAGACATCGTATACCTGAATACTGTTGGATACCCAGTCGCCGAAGAAGAATTCATTGGGAGAACTTGCGTATACACAGTATCCCATGTCATCCGGATCGACTCCGTTGTAAATAGGCCATGTATAACCGGTGGAAGAACCTGTTGACATATCGAACTCGTTATTTATGAGTGGGGAGTATTGGGATATCCAGATGCTGTTGAGTACATCATTCTGGATGGCAAGACCGTAAGACGATGAAAGACCCACCGCATACGATGCTACCACCGTATAGGTACCTTTGACTGAAGCGGCATCATTGTATCCTGCTGATCCTCTTCTGTCCATTGCTGATAAAGCAAAAAACACGCACAGTAAAATAACTATTGTTATTTTCATTTCAACCTCCGTTCAAAATTATTACACCAACAAATACTAATTAAATATAGAATGTTGCTGAAGTCAATAGGAATGATGAACAGCTGAAGAGTAGATATTGTTTCTGTCTTAGAGACTCTATTGCCTTCATGTTTACCCTAGTATATTTTCAACCTGTCGGCAGCGTCAGGGAAGCCGGTGTGAATCCGGCGCGGCCCCGCCGCTGTAACCGGGAACGAAACCGCAACAGCCATCTCCCGTAAGGGGTGAGAAGGCGCGGGAGTAGGAAGCCTGGGAGCCAGAAGACCTTCTGCCGATACTTTTATTTTCACCTTCGCGGGAGGGTGGAAAAGACATAGTGTTTTTTCCGCACCAATCGTGACAGAACATTAGGGAGTAATAATGCTTTCTCTCTCATTGGTTCTGTTGCATCTGGTTCTTTTTGCAGCAGATAATGCGTATGTGATCGATACGAGCGGCAGTCTCGTGGAAATAGATCTTGTTTCGGGTACTGTTAATCCAGGAGTTGCCGTATTGGGTAACTATCCGAATGATATTCTGTACTCTGATGGATTCGTATATGTAGTCAACTCGGGCAGTGATAACTCCGCGCTTCAGCGGATTAACGTGGAAACCTGGCAAATCGAAAATCTTTCCATTGGAACAGGATACAACTGCTGGGGAGAGCAATTCCTCTCTTCCGATACACTTCTGATAAGTGCTACACTGAACAATTCACTGGTTATTGTTTCAACTGAACCTTTGTCAGTTCTTTCGGAGATACCAGGAGTCGGATCGTGCCCGGAATGGATGTGTCTCGCGGAAGGTTTCGTGTGGGTAGCCTGCGGCGGATGGGGCAGTGACAATAACCTTGTCAGAGTTGATCTGACTACAATGACTGTTTCTGACACTATCGAAGTCGGGGTAAACTGTCAGTCTGTTGCTTACGATGGAGTCGATGAGCTCTTCGTCGTGAACAGTGGAACATACGGAAACAATGAAGGCTCGATCAGTATAATTAACGCTGTATCAGGGAACGTTACCAGGAATCTGTTGACGGGAGGATTTCCCTCAACAATATGCATCAGGGACAACAAAGCCTATATCGGTGACGGATGGGGACCTGGAGTCTATGTAATCACTACTGACACACATGAGATTCTGCATGATTCCTCTAATCCGATTTTTCCAGGCGGCACCGGTTTCGCTGTTGATTCCGCTGATAATCTGTTTGTAACTGATGCGATGAGTGGTCAGGTTCGCGTTTATGATCAGAATGATCAACCTCTGGAATCCTATGCAGTCAGTAATCCGGGAGCTATTGCCGTAAGAGGTGGTCTGACAGGTATCGAAACGGGCGATGTTAATATGCCAGCAGTGCGTCTACGGATATCTCCCGTTCCGGCTTCTGCAACTATCACTGTAACGGGTGCAGTTCCATGTGAAAGCATTCACGTCTTCGATCTGTCCGGAAGGCGCGTGGCATCCTCGATATCCGACGAGTTCGGAGTGGCAAGTCTCAGCATCATCAATCTTCCCGAAGGCCTCTACAGTGTTATTTCCGGGAAATTGTCCGGTAGAATCACTGTTCTGCGATGAGAATCAGTGAACCGGCATGATTTACACTCTTATACTGATGTTATGCATCTCGACTGCCGATCCCTGGGCTGACGGCTCGCCGGAGGTAGCATATGGAGAAGGAGCGGGATTTGGGCAGGAGTACTACCCGGAAAATATACTGGGACCGCCCGATCCTGACGCGACAACAACTTTTCCCTCCTGTTCTGAATCGGAGCTTCTTACACTTGGCACCAATGGAAGGGTTGTGCTTGAGTTCGTCGACAATATCGTTCTGGATGGTGCCGGACCGGATTTCTCGGTTTTCGAGAATGTATTCCAGTTCGGCACTATCTACTTCAGGGAATGTGCCTTTGTCGAAGTCAGCCAGGATGGTTTCAACTGGGTAATGTTCCCCTGGGATCCAGAGACCCTTGAAGGTCTTGCTGGTGTCTGGCCAACCACGGGTGATGATCCGGCGGATCCTGCCGTTTCCGGCGGGGATCAGTTCGATCTTGCTGATATTGGATTGTCGTGGATACGTTTTGTGCGATTGACCGATTGTGGTGATGATGTTCAGGATGGCGGGTTGTTCGATCTCGATGCGGTTGTCGCCGTGAACTGGCAGGAAACAGAGGTTTTTGATCGGTACGAACTCACCTACTTTCCGAATCCGGTAAATGACTTTCTCAGCGTTCATGTCTTGATGCCAGGAACGATCCGGCTTTACTCTTTGGACGGCAGACTGACATACATGGATGAAATCCCTGAGGGTTCGTCCGATATTGAGATGAGCAGTTTTCCTGAAGGGGTGTATGTCCTTAGATTTTCGTATCCGTCAGGACCGGACAAATCCGTTCTGTTTACTGTGACAAAGTAGGTGCTGCTTTATACGTCGCTGAAGCAAAATTATGTTGAAATTTGAGGGCTGATTCTATGTAACTGTTGAACCCTTCACTCAAGCACTACAGGAACGGCCGGTTCTCCTGTTATAGTCGAGACAGGTCCTTCGAGAATATTATGTATATTGGAGGGTTTCATCTGATAGAAAATGAAAGCCGCAACTCCTACGATTAGAAAAATAACCAGGGATACTATTACTCCTGAGCAGGATCTCTTAACCCCGCCTGGATCAAAAACGACCGTTGGCTGAGCAGGTATTGTCTGCCGAGCATGGTCTGATGAATCATCTGAGGAGAATGAGTCAGGAACTATTACAGTACTGTCACAGTAAGGGCAGGAAAGCGTTTTCTGACCCTTTTTAATCTGCAGGGACGCTCCACAGGAAGGGCAGTCAAATTCTCTGATTTTCATAAACCACCTCGTTAATAAACTGATCGGTTATTGATCGGGATATAGAATGTTCATCAATTCCATTGAAACTTCCCGTACACCGATTGTATCCATCAGAGCTCCTTCGAAGAACGATGCCCGTACCGATGCGTTTTCGATCATAATTCTGCCAGGTGGAACGAGGATTGAATTACGTAAATTTTCAAGTATCTCTGATTTTATGGTATCCTGAATTGCTGTACCGTCAGCATTTATAAGCCAGATGGATACATCTCCCATAACACTGCATTGAACATCAAAAAGAATTTCATTCTCGAACCCCGAAAGAACATCCCTTCCGATTATCCTCTCGAGAACCGATTTCACTACCGGACCCCGATGCGGGTTTGAAAGCCGTCCTGGTAATTCGAGATTGATCGCATTTGGAATAATTGAGGCATCAAAATCTTTGAATGGATATTCATCTTCAAGCTGCAGGGGCATTTCAACCTGGTATTGAGCAGAAGGAGGCGGAAGGGGAGAGGGGGAGGTTCTCTGTGGTTTCATTGTTCCGTTTCCCCTGATCCAGAGAAGATGCTCCGAATCCTCTCTCATCGGGTACAGGTTTACAATAAGGTCCTCCACCGCAGAAATGGCCCCGCCCCAAGTTTCCATGTATTGTGTATCCAGACCGTGTTGTTCTATCTGTATGCCGGAGAGGTTGGAAGGCACATTTCCATGAACACAGGTGAATGCCATGTTTACGGAAGTATTGCCTGAGGGAACAACTTCCGTACCGGTGCCCCTCCATGCGGCTGAAGACAGGGGTATGGACTCGGGAAAATCGGTCCAGAAAAAAGCGTTTTGATTCTCCGGGGAATTTACCATAAGAGTGTCTGCTTCCCGCTCAAGCCATCGGCTGCTTCTTAGCGGGAGCTCAACCGGTGCAGAGTCCGTGCCCTGCTGGCTGAAAAACAGAACTGATGAAGAACAGTCCGATACAGGGATCAGCTGCAGACCTGCACTGAGTGCTGAATTGTCGGGTATGCACTCAACTGAGGCGAGAGATCGTGCAGTTTCAAGAATTTCCTCTCCTACACCGCGTGGACAGATGATTATGTATCCAGCCCATCCTGCCCTCTGGATCATCATGCCGCTGCAGGCAAGTGTCCAGAATTCCTCTCTCTGCCATTGCGTAAGGCCCTCCCAGGGCTCCTCCGGCAGCAGACCGTCTTTCATCATCACAACAATGATGTCCGATGATCCGGATATTTCCGGAAGGTTGTATACGGGTATATCGATGTTCATGAGAAGCGTGATCAGAATAAATAAGGTCAATTACATGTCTCCCATCATCTCTTCAAGTTCCTCTGTTCTGGCATTCAGCTGGTTGACGACTGAATCCGCTTCATCGATAAGATTGTATGCACCTGTTATAGCGTCCTGCGGGCTTGTATGCTGCATCTCATGAATCTGCGTTGTATCCGGCTGCGTGGAAGCAGTTGAATCCGCAGTAATTTCAGCCTCTGGTTCCCCGCCGCATGCCGCGGAAAGACCGAGTACAGTAACACTAATTAATAAAATTGTTCTCATTAAATTATCTCCTCCATCTCTGAAGCTTCCGGTCCCTCAAACCACACTGGCACTATACCTTAATTTTAACCGGAACCCCTCCCGGATATGTCTTTATTGTCAGGTGGTGTATCCTGTGCAACTGTATCTTCATTTCTTGTGAAGTACTTATTCCCACAACAGGATATTTATACATAATTTTATCCTCAATGGGGAATGTACCTTGACCTTCAGTGCTTACTTCACAATAATTCCGTCCCGCTTATTGTGGAGAGGTGGCCGAGTATGGCTTAAGGCGTACGCCTGCTAAGCGTATGAGATTATATCTCCGAGGGTTCAAATCCCTCCCTCTCCGCCAGTTCACCAAATTCTCGGAAATCCCGACATTTTCATAAAATGACTTGCGTTCTGCTAGTATTCTCCACGGCATCGGATATTGAATCTGCAGAACTGGATCTGACTTCGATCCGAGAGAACTGAAACTCTTGAGTCCAAATGCAGAGGAGACTTCTGAGTCTGGTAGAATCGGTATGAAGGCTGATGATGAGCTATTCGGGGGGAGTCCGGCGCTGAGTGGCTTGTCTGTCTTTGAGCTCAATCCCCCAGAATCCATGAGTGGGGACATCTGTCCCTGACTGGTTTTGCGCTGTCCATAAAGAGGATGATCCGCAATCGGTAACCCAAAGTTCCGAGAGCTAATCGAAGAAAGAGGGGAGACCAATCTGAGGTTTGGTACTAGGACAATGGATTTTCCACAATCCCATGACCTGCTCATAAAGCAGCCCATTCGACCCAATAAACCTCCGATTCCTGCCTGAAATTAACCATACTTACCGAAACCACCCACGTCAACAAAACAAGCAGCGAACAAGCTCCGGGAACACCACATGAGGATGCACCTGCCCTCTGAAGCCGAATTCGAGTATTCTCAACCAACCTCTATCTCAGGGACATCATCTTGCCAGGGAACGTAGTCTGCACAAGGTTCGCATACCAGTTCCAGAGGTTCAGGTGGGGGTCTTGCGTCTTTCAAGAGATCAAGGTGCTTCAGGATGCGCCTGATAACAGAAGGCTGTTCTATGAAAGAGATGACCTTCATTTTTCCGCCACACTTCGGACACTTCAGGGCATCAATATCCCAGATCTTCTTCAGAAGCACAGCCCACAGTTGTCTTCTGCGATGGGAGGATAAGGTGCACTCTTCTGTTGAAGCATCAGCCTTAAGTGATATGAGTACTTTCGGTATAATGCCCTGGCGG
>JAUVLV010000055.1 GCA_030600545.1 Candidatus Aegiribacteria sp.
CATCGTGAAACTTGAGGGCTACATCTTCAGGGAGAAAAAACAGGAGTACCCCTGCTGCATCGGAGGCGCCAGGGCCTGCCCCCATGAAGACTGCGGAGGCCCTCAGGGATACATGGACATGATAGAAACCCTCTCGGATCCAGAGAGCGAGGATTATGAAGAAATGCGCACATGGGCGGAGGACTGGCACCAGGAGCGCTTCGAAAGAGAAAAGATCACGTTCCACAACCCGTATAGAAGATGGGTGTACGCTTTTCTGAGGAAATAAGGACTCTACAGATAACCGGAAAACTCAGACCGAGGAGATGACCGTTGCTTCCCTTCCAAGGTCTATCAGAGCTTCAACAGATGCAGTCATTTCCCTTATTGTATCGATGGAAGGGGGCGGCTCGATATCTTCGGGCTGTTCCGGCTGTTCGCTGAGTTCACGGATTCGGGAGATCTCACCGGCCTGAGCAGTGGAGAGCATACCCGTTTCCACCAGCTCCGCCTGAACGGTTCTGGGAGTGGGCAGGGCAGGTTTCGGTTCGGTCTGTTTCCGGATAGCTGTAAGGGATGAGAGAGTCCATGCAAGAGCATCACGAACAGGCCGCATTACTTCCTCGGGAAAACCTCCCTCAATCAGAACACGTGCCAGCTTGAGTTTTCTTTCAGCCTGGTCAAAGCCTTTGCGAACTTTCTTCAGCTTCTTCCGGAGCAGTTCATCAGGCGAGGGACGGTGTGTCTCTGCTGAGCGACTTTCTTCGCAGATGATATCGATGTCGCCGCCGAGAATGGAGGTAAGGGTTTCATAGCCGTTCCTGTCCATTACATGCAGCGGGGGATGAAGTGAAGAATCACTGAAGTGTTTCTCCAGTATCCTCTGAGCTTCAGGTTTCACTTCCTCTGCGCCGGAATCAACAACAACGATCAATTGTTTCTCCCTTTTCTTTTCCGGTGTATAGCATGCAATCTGAAGGATCCTGGCAGAGAAAGTTTCAAGTATTTCATCGACGAATCCATATACACCCTCAGAGAAGAATGGTCTGCTTTCCCCCGCTTCAGACTTTCCGGGTTCGTAATCGGCTTTTTCTTCCGCGGCTTCCAGCTGGCTATCAGTTACCTCCTGCGAGAACTTCACAGTGGAATCGTATTCTTCCTCAAGCATTTCCTGCAGCTGCTTGGCGATCTGCTGGCCTGTGTCCCGGAAATCAATACTGTCCACAGATTCATCGGTACCGAATACTCCCTGGAACACTTCCCGCTTCGCGCTCAACGTGTCCAGCATTTTTTCTTCAATAGTTCCCTGAGCGATAAGGTTAACAACCTGCACGGCGTTTTTCTGGCCGTGCCGGTGCGCTCGGGCTATACGCTGCTCGAGCACGGCAGGGTTCCATGGAAGATCAAGGTTTATAACCAGGCTTGCGGCCTGCAGGTTAAGCCCTGTTCCCCCGGCATCGCTTGAGAAGAACACTCCGCATTCATCATCCTCAAAGAACTTCTCTATCAAGGCACCACGCTTGTTCGAAGGTACACTGCCGGAGAGGGTAACGCTGTTTATTCCCAGCGGTTCTATGGCCCGCTCCGCCAGTTTCAGCATTGTGGTCCACTGGCTGAAAACCAGTGCTTTTCTGCCGTTTTCCAGGACTTCGTCTTCAAGGATGAGTTTCAGCTCACGCAGTTTTGGCGAAGTTGCTTCAGCATCCTTCTGGCTGAGACTTTTATCGTGCAGTGCGAGAGCGTCACAGATCATCCGCATTTTTACAAGAGACCGAAGAAGAATATCATGTTCTTTGGGAGTAAGGGGGCGTTTTTTCATCATAGCCAGAAGCATTGCCATGGTTTCCCGGTACTCGTTGTACGGTTTTTTCTGTTTTGAGGTCATTTCCACGAAGTAGTTGTTGTCGGTCCGGGGAGGAAGATCTTTCAGAACCTGATCTCTTGTCCTTCTTAGAACGTGCGGCGCTATTCTTCTTCGCAGCTCAGCCATGTTCTTGTAGCCAAGCACCTTGTATGTGCCGGACTTTCGCTGTTCCAGTTCGAAGTAGCGCTGGTTGAACCTCCACAACGGCCCAAGTACATGGGGATCGATGAACTGGAAAACGCTGTACAGCTCATCAAGGCGGTTTTCAAGCGGTGTTCCCGTAAGGACAAAGGCGTATCTGCTGCGGAGTCTCTTTACAGCATCCGCGGTTTTTGTGCGCCAGTTCTTTATTCTCTGGGCTTCATCAAGAATTATCACATCCGGCTGCATTATCTGCATTTCATCAGCATCGCGCCTTACAAGCTCATAGTTGATGATATTGAAGAAAGCGGGTTTTCTGTAGTGTTCGTTCCTCAGAATCGGTGGGCCTCCGATTACATTCGTTGAAAAACCGCTGAACCTGTGTATCTCTCTCTCCCACTGATGTTTCAGAGAAGAGGGGCAGATCACGAGTACCCTTTTTATGTTCCTGAGTTCCTTAAGCAGGGATACGGCGCCGATTGCCTGAACAGTTTTCCCAAGACCCATGTCGTCCGCGAGAAGAGACCTGCCGCCAAATGCCAGATGAACAACACCATCCTCCTGAAAACCGTACAGGTCAGATCTGAGTACATCCAGTGTGTGGTTGCCCTTTTCGACCTGTTCTGTGAACCATTTTTTCTGACGGCTGATTGATTCTTCGTGCTTAAGATTTTTAATATAGCTCCGTACATCTTCATGTACGAATATCCTGTTCCGCATTTCAGGTTCAAGAGCGTCGATTTCCTCCAGTACTCCCGGTAAAGTATTCGTAGCCGAGCCTGTGAATTCCCCGTCCGGGTTGAAATGTACGAAAAGAACTTCTGGATACTTACCGTCAAGCTTCTCAGGATTCGGGGCTATTCTTACTGAGGGATATTCCGAACGGTGAAGGAATATCTCAGCACAGGGCAGTTCATCCGATGCAAGAGCAGCCCAGTCATCCCCCAGGTGTTTTTTCAGGAATTGGAGAACACCCTCAATGTGTTTGCAGGTGCTTACTGTGTTCGTTTTGTAGTCCGGGCAGGAACAGCTGTTTATCAACTGATCCACAGACCGGATATGAACAGTGTATTCCCTTTCTGTTCTGGAAACAACTCTGAATGTGCTGAAAAGCGGATGTTTCCCAATGTTCCTGATCTCCAGTATATCCCTGCGGGCCTTCTGCCGCCTGCGTGCTATCTGTGTTTTCGCCGTTACCGCCTGCATCGATGTCTTCCTGTCTATAAAAGAATCAGTAAGCCGTAATATAAGAAACAGCAGTTACGCGTCTATAAAACGAATCAACGCAGCAAACCGTACTTAGACAGGTTCTAAGGTATTCTGGTGACCTGCTGCATCAGGTAGCTGTGTTTCTTGAGGCGTTCATCCACGGACAGTGCTTTTCCTGTCATTTCAATGCTTTACTCTCCCATGCCAGTAATCAGGATGTCGCCGCAGGTGCATAACTGCGATGATTTGCACCACATCACTCTGAAGTCTGTAGATGATACCATAGGGAAAGCGATGTACAAGATAACGGTAAATCCTTCGCTTTTCATCACGTAATGGCCATATAGCTGGTGATTGGCGAATGGTATTGATGGCATTGTCTACCTCATTGAGAAAATCTATACCAAGATTCTCGGCACGTTCCTCGTACCATGTTCGGGAGTGTTACAACTCAGCATAAACATCCGGGTGTACATCAACCTTGTGCATTGGCGTTTTTGTAAAGACGATCCCTGACTTCTTCCCATGGGATGCATTTAACAACACCTTTATCTATTTCGCTTAAGCGTTTATCTATTTCCTGTTGCCAGGCTAGTTCAATATCAGGATCTGTCTTAATATCCAGGCTTGCAATAAGAGCTTCTGCAATTCGAGCTCTATCCTTTTCCGGTTGCAGTAACGCCTTATTGAGTATTTCATTTGTGATTGCTGTAGTCATGTGGAATTCCTCCATATACATTTGTAGATATAAGAAAAACCTGTTAAGGCATTATACTTAATCTCATATTAATACAATAGTCAACTCAGTCATTTCCCGCCAAACGGAATATGTACCGAAACAATTGCACCTATATCGATAGAGTCAGCGCGGCTGGGGTACAGAGGGGATACAGAAAACATCGTTCTGAAACTGGATGAAAGGAAACTGATCAGTCAGTATACTGGGGCGGCGATTCGCCTTTCTTTTTAATTACCTCCGGCGGGTTCTCGATATCAATATCCTTCACTCCCTCGTACGTCAGCTCGAACCACCATTCATCTCCCCAGTCAAAGATGTAGTAGAATTTCTGCTTCAGCGTCAGACCAAGGTTCGCTATGGCAACGGAAGAAGCGTCGTACTGCTCGTTGCTGGTCGTGGGGAAGACAGCTTCCGGATCGGTGAACTCGATGGAATCCATAATGACTCTCATGGATGTGGTTGGCCTCGGGGGCAGGAAGAAAGAATACAGATGCATCTCTTCCATTTCGAATGCCTGAAAAATAGCGTGGTGAAGGACCTTCAGGGATTGATCCCCCCTTATGCCGATTTTACGGTAAGTTCTGCGGTCATGCATCAGGGCTACTTTCAGTACATGTATCCTGTCATACTCCTCCGGGATATCTTCGTCCTGCTGTTCACTGAACCCGGGAATATCTCCGTCTGAAAATATTTCGAAAAGGTTTTCCCGCACATCAGCAAGAGAATCCAGAGCTTTCTCTTCCTTTACCTTGAATGGAAGGTTCTTCATTCCAAGCTGATGCAGTATATCAGACAGTTTCCCGTCCTGTAGAACCTTCATCATGGAGGGTTTAACGCCGGCTTTCTTAAAAGCCTTCAGGAGACGGGAGGGAATGGAAAGCTCCATTTCCCGCAGCGAGGGGAGGGGGCTCATCATCTCATGGGCCATTACGTAGAAGGATTTCTCGTCAACGAGGATCAGGATGTAAGCGGTTGAAGGCCGTTCGCCGGGGCCACCTATGGCCGCCGGCATCAGAATAAGATCCGCCTGGACGGGGCCGCTGCTCACCGGGAGCTTCCAGATGCTTTTCAGAAGTTCGTTCCGTATAATGAATTGTTTCGTGTACTCCGGGTTCTCAGGTATCTCTTCAATAGTGTCCTTCCAGCCGCCGCCCGCAAGAGGTACCCGGTACAAACACCTGGTATCATCACTTCCGAGGTCGAGGAAGCCGGTCCAGTCGCCCTTCTTGAAAACCTCCACCGCCTGTTCAAGGAAAATGATCATCCGGGCAGCCTCGTCACCTTCGAGATCCCAGGGCATATACCCCGGCCTGTGGGATCTGAATACCGGTATGCCCCGGCCGCCTCCGAGATCGAACCCGAGGGAATCAGCAAGCACCCTGTCACTTTCAACCAGGCTCTCCGGGGGGTCGAAGGTGACAGACAGCATTGTAAGCTCCAGAAGACATTCCGAACTGTAAATGTACCGAAGCCTGTCCAGAGAGGCTTCTCCGATGTACGCCATTACGCCTGCAACCTGCCCAAGTTCTCCAATAACAGCCATGTAGCCGTTTACATTGTCTTCGGGAAGGCGCACCCCGAAGACACTGTATTCCGACAGGTTATTCCAGGGCTTAAGTTGAGATATCTCCTCCGCAAGGCTGAACAGTTTTTTCCACTGACTATCGGACGGCGCTTTTCCGGTCATACATTATCCCCTGTCATTCAGTTTCATATTCATTGTGAGCTTGAGAATATTACTCGTTTCACGATCAGTCAAGTAAGTAAATCACTTTTGTATATCAATTGAAACACTGCATTCAACGGATGAATGAATGCTCCGCGGTTACAATCTGTTCTATCGATGTTTCTGTCATATCTATCCCTCCTTATAGGGAGAGATTTAAAGGAAGCGAGATTGTGCTGATTGTCAATACAATTCTCAATCCGCACGAATTAGGCCTATACCACCTCTATCCGGGCTTTCAGAGGAATGCGGAGATCTTCTGAGTTATTGAGTCCTGCTCAACTATCAGTTCGGAAGGTCCCGGAGATCGTGGCTGGCTAAGCTGAACGTTCTAAAGTATTATGACATCTTGAAATCGATATGCGATTATTGTATAGTGTAGATAGATTGGAGGAAGAAGTATGCCGCCAGATTTGAAAGAATGCGAGGCTAAAGCGCTCAAATTGACCCCGAAGGAGCGGGCCGTGCTGGTCATGCATTTGATTGCCAGTCTTGACACACTGGACGATTCGGAAAATGAACAGCTTTGGCTTGAAGAAGCCAATAGACGCTATCAGGAACACAAGAAGGGTAACATTCAATCTCGCTCCGCTGAAGATGTTCTAAAAGATGCGCGTGCAGCAATTAAGTGAAGAGCGTCCGTTTCCTCCGTCCTGCGGAACAGGAGATGCTCAACGCAGCATCGTTTTATGAACTTCAATCTCCTGGACTTGGCTACGACTTCCTTGACAAGATCGATTCAGCTGTATGCGACATTGGAGCACATACTGACCGCTGGCCCGTGGTCCTATATGATATTCGTCGTCGACTCGTCCATCGATTCCCCTATGCCCTTTTGTACCGAGTTGATGCTGAGGAAGTCGTTATCCTGGCGACCATGCATCTGCACAAACACCCGGATTACTGGACCAACAGATTTTAGCTTCCGAACACTTATTAGGCTACCGTCTTTCAAGGGGTAAAGTTCATCACTGACAGCATGTGCTAACTATTTTAATTTATGGTCTTGTATTCGAATATTTCATTGACAGTACTGCGTTCAAGCTTTATGCGCCTGGTGTCGGGCTGCTCTGTGCAATGAGCGATATTGATATAAGGACAGTTCTGCAGGGCAACAAACTGTTCGCCGAATTCAAGGGTGCTTTTTTAGTGATGCAGACAAGAACCGTCAGGTTTGAATTGATCTGAGGGCATTGTGATCGCGCCATGAGATCACTGATGTTCCAGTCCTCTGATATGAACGGTCCCCCCCGTAAACAAGGAACGAGTCATCTTCGGAAGCAAGTACCTTCCACCAGCTAAGGGCCTTGAAGGAATCGGCTGTTACTGTTTGTCCTGATTTCATTTCAACCGGAACAAGTTCATCATTCCTGTCAACTACCACATCAACTTCATGGCCGGCTCTGTCACGCCAGAAGTGAAGGTTATTCCTTCTGCATGCATTGTATCTGGTTTTCAACATTTCCGTAACTATCAAGTTCTCGAAGAGAGGACCTCGCATTGATGAAAGATTCATTGCTCTTTCCGTCTCTATGGAAAGAAGCCATGAGGCAAGGCCGGTATCATAGAAATACAGCTTCGGGGATTTGATGAGCCGCTTCCGGAAATTCCTGTGGTGCGGGCGGAGAAGAAATACAATGTAGCAGGCTTCAAGAAGGGATATCCATTCTTTTGCCGTGTTATGGGTAATTCCTGCGTCCGATGCCATGCTTGAAAGGTTCACCAGCTGCCCGATCCTTGCCGCGCATAATCCCACAAAACGCTGGAATACGCTCAGATTTCTAACATTTATCATTCTGCGGATATCCCGCTCCACATAAGACCTGATGTAATTCCCTGCCCATATGCCCGGGTCAAGCTCCCGGTCATGCACGGGAGGATACAATCCAGTGAACAGAATTCCATCAAGGGTGTACGATGGAATGTTGTTGGATAGTTCCTGCAGACTGAAAGGCAGCAGCTCCAGGTGAGCTGTTCTACCGGCCAGACTTTGAGAAATTCCCGAGAGAACCCCGAATCTCTGGCTGCCTGTGAGAATGAAGGTGCTGGTATTTCTGCTGAAATCAATTTTTTTCTGCATGTACGACAGGAGATCCGGACAGTGCTGAACTTCGTCGAAGATCGCTCCATCGGGGTAACGGTCAAGAAACAGTCTGGGGTCGTCGTTTGCTGAGGCGCGAGTATCAAGGTTTTCAAGAGAAACATATTCCTTATCCGGAAATGCGCTTACTGCAAGAGTAGTTTTGCCAGATTGACGGGGTCCTGTGATTTTCACCACAGGATAACTCAAGGCAAGTTTCTTTACAGTTGCTTCGGCTTCTCTTTTGATCATGGGAATAGACTAAGCAGAATCGTGCTGATTGTCAATACAATTCTCAATTCGCACGAATAGACATCTTAGCACCTCTGCATAGGCTTATAGATCACTGCGATAATTTTGCAGGGAGGAATCGTCAGTTGCGCGTTTCGAAGCAGCTTTTGTAATGGAAATCACCTATTACTATCTGATGCAATCGAAGAAGCTTTTCCAGACTAAGGGACATCCTGCCATAGTAGCCTCCTCGGGAAGCCTCCTGTTTAACAGGTCCGGGAAAGCTCACCCCGCAGGTTGTTTTCATGAATTATAGTCACTATTCGTGCAATTTCTGATAAACAAGTGTAACTGCTGATTTTGATGTATATAATCCTAATAAGCATGAAATGATATGACTGCTAACGGTATTTACGAAATATATGCACTCGTGCCCGGACTCATCACAAATACTCTGTTGCAACGCCGTATACAGCAGTGTTTACTTCGTTATACTCATGCATCCGGGCTCGATGAACATATTCTCCGGCATACAGGTTATTGGGTTTCCTTTGCCATTGGTACAAAACCAATATATGTTTGCGCGAAAGGGAGATATTATGAAAATAGATCTGGATGATGTTGCTTATGTCGGTGAAACCTCCGTAACCATAAGGCAGAGCAGGAGAAGAATTACTATTCCGAAAGAGATAATCGACAGGCTGGATATTAAAGACGGTGACAAAATACGCTGGGTGCTTTTCAACGATGGAAGGTTGTGTATTTCCAGCATACAGGAAGCTTTTAAGCCTTACATTCATGATCCTGCCGATTGATTTGAGGTACTTGTAGATGGATCCTCTGCTGTTCTTAGCATTACTGTTCTTTGTCGCGTTCTTTTGTGAATTCATCGATTCTTCTCTGGGAATGGGTTACGGAACAACACTTACGCCTCTACTGCTTATAATGGGCTATTCTCCTCTGGTCATTGTTCCGGCACTGCTTATGTCGGAATTCATAATAGGTATGTTTGCGGCTTTCATGCATCACAGAATAGGAAATGTTAAGTTTGATTTTCGGAATGATCCTGATCACAGGCTCGTCAAGAAAATGAAAATGCTTGGTTACATGCCACGGTCAAACGCATCAAAAATAGTGCTGGTCCTTGCCGCTTGCAGCCTTTTCGGGGCTGCAATCGCCGCTGTTGTGGCGACGAATCTTCCCCTCTTCTATCTTAAGCTGTTCATAGGTGTTATTGTGTTATCTATGGGGTTACTGATATTGCTCAAAAGGAACAGCAAACATGATTTCTCATGGAAGAGGATCTTAGGGCTGGGTATACTGGCATCCTTCAACAAAGGGCTCTCTGGTGGAGGGTACGGTCCTCTGGTCACATCCGGTCAGATTCTGTCGGGAGTAGACAGCAAGAGCTCGGTAGCGATAACATCACTGGCAGAAAGTTTTACCTGTCTTGTAGGGGTATGTACTTTCCTTCTGCTGGGTAATACAATAGATTTGAAGATCTTTCTGATACTGCTTGCAGGCGCTCTCACGTCCGTTCCTTTTTCAACAAGAACCGTGAAGAAACTGAAAGTAAAGAACTTCACTATGTTAATCGGAATTGCTACGGTTGTTCTTGGGCTTTTCACTCTGTTCAAAGTAATATTTTAGTATTCACTGATAATTAAGGTGCGCTTCAACAAAGGAGATTCATAAATGAAAAACGGTTTTGTCTTCCAGGCTCATGGCGGGTGTGGACTTGTTAATAGAATAATCCCTGATATCGAGAGGGACCATTTTGTAGAAAAGATCCGTGAGAACAAAGTTTACAGGATAAGCAATTCTGATCTGTCCACGTTTTATCGCATAGCTGACGGTATGCTGTCTCCCCTGGAAGGCCCGATGGTCGAGAAGGAGTTCTACCGGGTACTGGATGAAGAGGTTATCGAGAGAAACAATAAGCTGTACGCCTGGACAATTCCTCTGGCGTTCTCGATTTCCCGTGAAGAAAGCGAAAAATTCTTTGTTGGCGAAACCGTAGCGGTAATGAATGAACATGGTAATATTGTTGGGGCTCTTGAAATAACGGATATCTATCCACTCGACAAGGCAAGATACAATAAATCGGTTTATGGTTCTGACCGGAAAGATCACCCCGGCCCGAGGATTGTTAACGAAGATCCCCGTGAATATCTGCTGGGGGGGAAGATCTGGTCAATAACTCCGGAGCCTCATGCCGTATACAGTAAATACATGCTTACTCCCGAAGAAACACGTGCTTTGTTCAAAGAACGTAAATGGGAAAGAACGGTAGCTTTTCAGACAAGGAACCCTCTGCACCGCGCTCACGAATACACAATGGTTTATGCGATGGAGACTTTAACCGCACAGGGATTCTTTACAGGAGTGGTCCTTAACCCGTTAACAGGACAAACCAAAAAAGATGATGTTCCTGCGGATATTCGGATGAAGACTTACGAGATACTGATAAATAACAAGCTTATAGGGCAGGGCGATAAGAACGATGAGTTCTGGCAGAAAACGGGATACGATCTCTGTGACAATGCTGTGCTGATAGGCATGGATATCAAGATGTTCTACGCAGGCCCAAAAGAAGCTATCATGCATGCTGTTTACAGGCAGAACCTCGGGTTTACCGATATCATTATAGGCAGGCGTCATGCTGACGCACCTTTTGATGACGGTACACAGGCATGGGGGGACTTCGATGCCCAGGAGAAGTTCGACGAGTTAAAAGGAGAACTGCTCATTCAGCCGGTAAAGGTCGGGTTCGCGGCCTACTACGAAGAACTGGGTAAAGTCGATCTCATGAAAAACCAGAAGGATAAAGGATATACAGTTGTCCGTATCGCCGGAAAGGACCTGCGGAAAAAACTTCTGAACGGAGAGCCAATTGATACACGGGTTATGAGAAAACCTGTAGCTGATATTCTTTCAGATTTCTATCGGGCAAGAGTTGAAAAAGCAAAGGTTGATGAGAAGGCTTCAAACCTTACCTGGCACGATATTAAAATCACAAAACAGGATAGGGAAAACGCTAACCGTCATAACGCCGCCGTTATGTGGTTAACCGGATTGTCCGGTTCGGGAAAGTCGACTATCGCTGTAGAACTTCAAAATCAGCTATTCAAGCGCGGTGTTAACGTGTACGTATTGGACGGGGACAATGTCCGCCATGGACTGAACAGGAACCTGGGCTTCTCCCCCGAGGATCGAAAAGAAAATATCCGCCGTATCGGAGAGGTCGCGAAACTGTTCGCGGATGCCGGTACTCTGGTTATAACATCATTTATTTCTCCTTACGCTGAAGACAGGGATACCGTACGTAACTCCCTTGAAAAAGGTGATTTCGTAGAAGTATTCGTAAAAACCTCTCTGGAGGAATGCGAACACCGGGATACAAAAGGGTTGTACAAAAAAGCTAGAGCCGGTGAGATAAAGGAGTTTACCGGGATTTCGGCTCCCTACGAAGAACCTGAAGCTCCCGAAATAATCGTCAACACGGAGAAAGAAACCAAGGAAGAAAGCGCCGAGTATATCGTTCACTGGCTGGAGGATAAAGGTTACATCAGAAAGAAAGTAGTCAGCTGATTATTTTCATTCAGGATTTCTGCAGTTTTCTACAGGAACCACAAACGTACTGTCATGGGTTTCTAATTCGGCTTCATCATCAGTTCGTCCAGGAGCCTGTCCGAGAACAGAGCATTGACATAAAAATCCCATAATTGGCTACAATATCCACAAATTGTAGTTAAATATTATTGTAAGTATTCGTTGAGTATTTCACAGGTACGAAAGGAAGGGAGAGAAAAATGTTCAGAATATTCCTTGGAGTTGTTTCGCTGAGCCTTCTGCTTATGCCGGGATGCGGCGGGGGTGACCAGCCGCAGACGGATGAGACCGCAGGTGATGCCTCTGAAGAGGTTGCTGGAGAAGCTTCTGATGAAACGGCGGCCGAAGAGGTTGTTGAAGAAGCACCTCTTTATACTGAAGGTAAACTGGATCCCGAAACGGTAACGCCGGATGTAGCTGTTGACGCCCGGGCACTGAATGAAGCTTACTTCGCATGGATGGGGAAGGAAGTCACAGTTGTCGCCTATCCCTACATCTGGTACGGTGAGGATGTTGTAGTAGAGGATGAACTTAGACTGGTTGACGATCCTGAATCCACAGATGAGCTGGCCGCAGCTACCTTCGATGAACCTCTGAATCGGACTGTCATGCGGGGAGAAATCATAGCCGTGCGGGGAATAGTGGAAGAGGGCTGGACTGGTCCTGAACTTACAGGCGCGGTCTTCGTAGATGCTCCCGATGCATTCGTAAGGGTTGAAACAAGCCCATGGGTTTACGACGGAGAACCAATTCCCGTGGATCAGTTCAACGAGATGTTCAATGTCTGGATGGGGAAGGAAGTTACCGTTCAGGGTCACTACCACTCCAGTACCACTTCCACCACAGATTACGGCACAACTATAAGGATAGACCTGACGCATCCTGAGGATACTTATACGAAGTACGTAGCATGCGAAATGCTGGAGCCTCTTTCCGCTGTTTCCGATTCTCTGATAGTAGCAGATCGTGCCGGTGTTCAGATAAGAGGAACTATTGGAGATGCATTCTTCGATCAGGTAGGGCTTGAAGGTTGTACTCTGCTTAACAGGTGATGATTTTCTGATTGTTTTGGGGACATGCATAGATTTGCATGTCCCGGATAGGGTACTGGAATCTTCAGAAGCCTTTATCTGTATTCAAAACCTCCAGATCAATTGAATGCCAGGTCGTACTTCTTCGAAAAAAGCATAACGAATCATATAAACACAATTTTTCGCGCCGATTCTTACTCACATGAAGGGGTATCCTGATGTGAGATTTCCGGTGTGAATTCGCCAGGAATGTCGTTGACCGGGAATATTTCCGGCGGTATCCTTTGGTTTGGAATGTTATACCATGAGGAGTAAGATGATACGCGGGGTTTTCTTCGATCTATACGGGACGCTACTTATCTTGTTGACGGACGCATTGCTCTGCTGGATATCCTGCATAGACAGGTTCTTGTTTATTCGGGTGACGGCGAATTCCTGGGAAGCGCCGGCCGTGATGGCACCGGCCCGGGGGAGTTTGTCTCTCCCTATTCACTTACATATCTTTCTGATGGAGGGTTAGCCGTATCTGATATTTAACAGGGGAAAGTTGCTTTCTTTAACTCGGATCTGTGCTATTTGCGAGAACTGAACGGTTTCCAGCCAATGGCTCCCGATTGTATCGGATGTGGCCCCGACGGTACTATCACAGGAAGAAGATATAATTATTACTACGATGAAGGCGCCGAAGAATACTTATATGGCAGTGATTTCTGCCTCTGGTCGGATTTAGTTTGTCAGATACTGGAATTTCAAAGTATCCGAATCTGGGATACTCGGCTGGGGTCATAATCCAGCTGACTTTGCGCGTGTGTACATTCTTGAGCTTGTAGAGAGAAATTAGTGTATGAGGAGTAAACGAGATGGAAAAGACGAGAATTATTTTGACGGCAGTGCTGTTTCTCGGTTCCGTATGTGCCGGTTATGCCGAAGAAGAAACGTACTCGCGCCAGGTCTTGCTCGCGCCTATGTCTGATACAACCCTCAGTCCCGAGAGATACTTTGCCGAACTCGATCTGAATGGCGATGGAATAAATGAACTGATAGTATCTGAGTCCGTGTCCCTCGGTGGAACCGGTGGCCTTGTCTACAGTCTGTACCTCGGGATCGGACAGGATCGTTTCCTTTTTATGGATCGTTTTCTCTCCGGGATTATGACAATTGAGACCCGGGGCAAGGCGAAGCGGCTTTGGTCCTATTCCCATTCATCGGCAGCATCCGGCACAATACAGTATTATTATTTTGACATCGAGGGTGTTTTCCAACGCAGCCACCAAATGATGATTTACCCCGGGGACGGAGGATCGTTAATAGGCAACATGATCTACCATGCCATTTTCAGTGAAGACAAAAGGCTTCAGTTCAGAGAACTGGGAACCTCCGAATCAGTGGATTGAGGGTATTGCCTGCTTCATGCGCAAAGTTTGATTCACAACATAAAATGGAAGGAACAATCAGTATGAAATACTACGAAAGCCATGAAGATGCATACAGGAAAATGAAGAAGAACAACATACCCTCATGGGGTGAATTCTGCGAACAATCGGAAACTTTCGAGGATTTCTATATGAAAGAATATCTGGTGACTGCACTGGACAGAATAAAGCTTGTATCAAATGCGAGAGTATTGGATATTGGATGTGGCACGGGACCTGTCTCCTGTTTTCTTGCTCAGCAGGGTTACAGAGTTGATGGTTTTGATATTTCACAGACTGCTGTCGAAATGGCTCGAACAAAGGCAAAGGATCTTGGCCTGGATATTCATTACTCCGTGGATGATATCTGTCGTATCTCCAGTACAGGGTCTGATATTTACGATATTGTAATAGACACGCATTGCATGCACTGCATTACTTATGACCAGGACAGACATGCCGCATTAGCCAATGTTTTCAGGCTTCTCAAAAAAGGCGGATATTACATCGAAGAGACCATGAGCATTAAGGATCCCTCTCTATGGACTGACGAAGGGCGAGTCGATGAGCAGGGTATCGTATGGCATGAAGTTAAAGAGGATTATCCTTACGAAACAGTTAGATTTGAAAACAAACATTGGATCTGTACTCGAAGGGTAATGCACCCCACTGATCTTGAGAATGAACTTAAACAAACAGGTTTTATTCTTGAGCATATTGAAATCCACGAAGATGAGGATATTGAATATATGGCGGATTTCAGAGCGATCTGCAGAAAACCAATGTTCGACTGAGCGTGAGGTCGTATCAATCATTTCACTTCATCTATTAATTCTATAGTCTATTTACACTATACTCTTATTATATTCTAGTCTCAATAAAATGAAGGTTGAGTTGATATGAAGATATTCGTGGATCGCTCTGCAGGATACTGCTGTCATCTCGGGGTGAGGTGCATATCCAGCTGCAGAACCTCATCCATAAAGCCCTTGATCAGAAAGATGTTTTCCCCGGCGGCATCCTGGTTGTGCTTCTGAAAAAGGTCTGGAATAAAGACGATGTCCCTGAAATAGAGGTTGGGTAATAATTCACGGATCCAACTTAAGGGGGGACGTACATCTATATACCAAGTCTCCAGTGCACATCTGACGGCAACAATGTTGACTGGGAATAATTCAGCTGGTATGGTCGATTTCAGGCAGGAATCGGAGGTTTATTGGAACGAATGGGTTGCTTTGTGAGCAGGTCATGGGATTGTGGAAAATCTATTGTCCTAGTACCTACCGCCCTTTATCGGGCAAAGGAAACCGGTCGGAACAAAGTATGTGTTGTGAATAAGTAACTTTAAATCAACTCTGGAGTCTAATATGAAAATATTTTCCCCGTTCATAATCATTATTCTACTGTCTGCTTGTTCTGATCCTGTTGATACTTCCGGTCTTGGAATTATTGAGGTTGATGAATTTCAGACGCTCTTCATATCGGATACTATCGGTGTTGAGTTTGGGGATTCCTTATACATGTTTGGAGCCATCGAGGGGTTGATGTACGACTCTAATGGAAACATAGCCGTCCTCGATATGAGCGTTGGCAATATCAGAATATTCTCATCTGACGGTGAATGCATTAGAACAATTGGTCGCAGAGGGAATGCTCCAGGTGAATTCCAGCGACCACTCGGAATGATTTTGCTCGGCAACGGCCAGCTTGCAGTCATGGATCCATGGGGAGAGGGTCTGACAGCAATCAATCCTGATTACTCCAGAGAAGGCGTATTACTCGATATTCACAGCAATGTTCACATGGGAATGTGTGCAGTGGATTCAATGGATATTGTAGCTCTCAGAGTGTTGGAGAGTTCATCTGATGAACCTGGAATTCCGATGCTAATAGGCAGGTATAGTTTAACTATGGAGCCATCAGTTACATACTGGTATGAAGAATACTCAATCTCCTCCCTTGAGGAATTATCGGGAGTTATGCGTGATTTCTCAAATCTTTACTGGACTGCAGACAGGAACACAGGAGATGTCTTTATAGCCCCTTATGAAGACAACCACTATGTGGTCTACCGCTACGCTCCCGACGGTTCTCTGACAGGCACGATTGAGATGGAGCTGGACATGATCAGTAAAACAGAGCAGGAAATTGCTGATGAAGCTACATATCTCAGGGCAAGGCTTACGACTCTGAACGGCAGGGATATGGGCTTTGATATTGAACCCTATCCTTTCCGCAGATCTATCACAGGACTTGGGGTCAGTGAAGAGGGAAATCTCTGGGTTCGCAGGGGGACAGAAGATGATGCAGTTCTTGACCTCTGGACGCCTGAAGGGGAGTTGCTTCAAAGCTATATTATTCCTGGGGCTTCACTTTCATGGGAATTCACCTTCTGTCCCGAGGGAATACTTGCATATGACGAAAATCCTGACTACTTTCAGAGGATATATATCATCACAATGGAATAGAGATTCCACTGACCGAGTAACATCGCTGTAACACCAAACGAAGTAGCAGCGATATGAAATCCACAGCAGTAATAATTTTCCTGACAGCGGCAGCATTTGCTTCGGTATCTTTTGAAACCACAGTGAGCAATGTTGCTGAAATGGTCTGGAACAATAAGGTTACTGAAGCAGCAGCCCATTACGGTCTTGATGTGGTTAATGTGACCTGGGAAGACACCGGGCGATACAGCGGTTCCTGCTGGGGCCCCAATATCTCCGATATGACTATTCAGGTTCACCACGGAGACAGGCATTCAGAAATGCTGACCTGCATGCCTGTAATCAGATTCCCCAATTTTCATGACCTTACGGCTGATATGAATCCGGATGAATTCTTCCTCCTTACAGGAAACGAAAGCGGAGGTGAACTGGAACCGGTCAGCCTGACAGACTATGTCGATAATATCAGAGATTATCTTCACGACGGAGAGAGCTGGGGCGGTAGAGTGAACAGCCTTCTGGCAGAACGGGACAGTGTTGTGCTGGTAAGTGCCCAGGCTGTTTTTCTTCCCATCGAAGAAGACGGAGAGGCAGTATTCAACCCCGTTCTCTACAACTATCAGAGTTATGAGGGAAGCCCGGGGGTTCTTGCGATACTTGCCACTCGCGAGGGAACCAGAGCAACAATCATAGACAACAGTTCTGAGTACAATGCCGATTACTATTCATGGGGACAGCGGAACGTGTCAATGAGAATGAGACACTTCTCTTCTGCATTTAGTGAAGCACCTCCTTTGTTGAATTCTGCATAATTGCAGCCATTTCAATGTATTGATTTCCATCGGTTTTACACAATTCAGATAACATTCCACT
>JAUVLV010000059.1 GCA_030600545.1 Candidatus Aegiribacteria sp.
CCCCAGACATAACCAATAAGCCTGTCTGTGCCGAAAGGTACAGCAACTCGGCACCCTTCCAGGTTTCCACCTGCAAGTCTCGAGGGAAGAGAATAAGTGAATGATTGCCATAGCGGTCTGTTGAGGACAACTTCAATGAGAATATTTCCTTCAGGTGCTGTCACCGGGAAAGGGGATTTCCTGGAATTCTGCCGGCTCTGTCGAAAACCTGTTTTCTCGCTTCATTCACATTCATCGGAAGCTGAGGTAATGTTGGAAATTCACCATCCAGATAAACGATCCGGCCTGCCACCATCGTTAGTACGACTCTTTCGGGCCATATAAGTTCAAAGATGTACCTTCCCGGATCTTCTGCAAGAGCCAATTCTTCCCACTCTTCGGAGGAGGGCTTAATAAGAGAAATGTCTGCTGCATAACCAGCCGCAAGTCTTCCCGTGCTATTCCACCCAAGAGCCCGAGCTGCTGATTTTGTGATACTGTTGAGCCAGAATTCCGAACCTATGGCTGAGGGTGACTGTTTAACCGAGGCAAGACTCATTGCAAGACGCAAATCTCCTGCCAGATCGAGCCGGTTGTTGCAGGGAGCTCCATCGCTTGCAACTGTTATTCTTATTCCGGAGGAATCCATCGCAGGAATATCTGCTATGCCGCTTCCGAGCCTGAGATTGGTCCAAGGACAATGCACTGCTGTTGTACCGGATTTATGAAGAATTTCCATTTCTCCCTCCTGCAGATGTATGCAGTGCGCGAGTAACGTATCCGGACCTGTAAAACCCCTGCTATCCAGAAAACGAATATTGCCACCGCTCTCACTAATGGCCGGATATTTGATTTCATCCGGGGATTCGGAGGCATGTGTTGTTCTCTTGATGTCCGCTGGAATACTCGACATCCACTCCCAGATGCTGTCCGAACATGAAAGTGCGAACCTGGGTGCATACGCGTAAGTCACAAGACCGCCGCAGGCATTCATTGTCCTTCCGGCTTCCTCCTTCAACCAGGATATGTCCTCCGTAATCCAGTCGGGTCCCACATCCATAAGGGAATTCCCGGCGAGAGCCCTCACTCCCGATCTCCTTAGAAGATCAATTGTTACTTCCGAATTTCTGAGTACACCCATATCAAGCAGACCGGTACACCCTGAGGAGAACAATTCCCTCAGCGACCTGATCACCGACACGGCAAGTGTATCTTGCGTGTGAGATGCCTCAAATGGCCAGATCCTGTTCTCAAGCCAGGGGAGAAGTGTTCTGCCTTCGGCCATACCGCGGAAAAGAGTCTGTCCCAGGTGGATATGCGTTTGTATCAGACCAGGTACGGCAATACAATTCGTCCACTTTCCTGTAACGTTCCGCCTTGAGACGGATTCTATGGAACCGTTTTCAAGTTCGATTGAAAACCCGCCGGGGACAAATTTCCCGTTATCAATAATTCCAGCTACATCAAGTATTTTTTCCATATGCGTATTATGTGGTATTCGTATGCATTTTGAAAAGCTCTTACCCGGAATTTGGCATACTTTCAGAAAATCTTATTAGATTCAATGGATTAAATGATGATTATTATAGCATTTCATCCAGTTCCTACTAAAGGGGGTTCCTATGAAAGCCTTAATTTTACTATTTATTCCGCTGATTTTCACAGCTTCTGCAGCCGATTTTGAATCAAGACAGCTTGATAACGGTTTAACAGTGATCGTCAGCCCTGATGATATATCACCCATTATAACAATCTGCATTGCGGTGAAGACGGGAGCAACTTGCGAGACCCCCCATACAAACGGACTGGCGCACTTTTACGAGCATATGTTCTTCAAGGGGAACGAAGCGTTGCAAGACCAGACTACTTATAACCAGCGAATGGGAGAGCTTGGAATTATCCGGAATGGAACCACCGCTACCGAGAAAGTGCAGTATTTTATCACACTGGGCAGTGAGAATTTCCGGGAGGGGCTCGAGTTCATGTACGATGCCATAACCTCACCTCTTTTCGATATGGAGGAGATGGAGAGGGAACGTGAAGTCATAATGAACGAGCACGACAGAGGACTTACAAGTCCCTTCCACAATCTTACACTTGCGAAGGAAGAAGTCATCTTCGCCGATGCTCCCTGGAGGCAGAGTGCCATCGGAGTCCCGGAAGTTATTCAGGCCGCAGCGCCCTCCGCCATGCACGCTTTTCAGGAGCAGTATTACACTCCGGATAATTCAGCTTTAATAATTACTGGAGATGTTGAGTATGAAGATGCTTTCAGAATGGCCGAAGAGCAGTTTGCAGGCTGGGAGTACGGAGGCAGGAGCAATTACGACAGTCTCCCGAGACTCATCAGTATAGAGAGGGATACAGTTGTCTTTGTGGACAGCCCCTCAGGGGCAGGATACGTTTCGGTTATATATGAAGGTCCATCAATATCTACTGACCCCGGCGACAGTTATCCGGCAGATGTATGGGGTTCATACCTGGCCCTCATGAGCAGGGAATTCTACACCGATCTGGTTACTAACGGCCCTTTCATCAATGTATACGGTTCTTACTATACGCAGCGCTATTCACCTTCAATAACTTTTGGCGGAATGGTACCGCCGGACAGGGCTGAAGAGGCTCTGGACCTTCTTCTTGAGGAAATCCAGCAGCTTCAGTCCCCTGATTATTACGATGAAGAGGGTATCGAACTGGCAAAGGAAGAGTTGCGTCGTCACCGGATTCTTGTGGAGGAAACTTCCAGGGACGTAGCTGTAGAATCAATGCCTTTCTGGTGGGTCGTTGCCGGCAGCCTGGATTACTACGCAACCTACCAGGACAGTCTTGAAGTTGTGGAACCGGACGACATAAATGAATTCCTGGAAACCTGGATAGTGGACAAACCGCACGCCGCGTTTGTGCTGATGCCTCTTGACGGAAAGGAGGTCCGGTAATGAAAATCATCTTTCTTACTGTTGTTGTTCTGCTTGGATCATTGCATGCGTCAGTTCCGGCAGATGTTGAGGAATTCACGCTTTCCAACGGGATTCCTGTCATCACCAGAACTATAGATAATAACGAGATAGAGGGAATCTCCTTTTTCATCATTGGCGGGTCAAGCGCCCTTACGGAAGAGACACAGGGACTTGAACGATTCTCCCTTGAGTGTGCCATGATGGGTTCGGAAGATTTTCCCGGCCCGCAGTGGCGTGAATTGATGGACAGAACCCAGGCTGAATGGACCAGCAGTTTCAACTACGATTACAGCAGATATCACCTGAAATGCATAAGCGAAGATATGCCCGTTCTCCTTTCCGCATTCGGTGACTGTCTGCTGAATCCGGAACTTGGCGCCCAGGCATTCGAACAGGTACGCGAAAGTACAATTCAGGACTTACAGGAGAAGTACAACGATCCTGATAGCTGGATCTGGTTTGTGGCCAATGATGCATTCATGCCTGGTCACACATACAGAAGACTTCCCGATGGTACAGATGAAACCGTTTCCAGCTTCACCGCAGAAGATGTCTCGAACATGCTTGATGAAAGAATCCGTTCGGGGAATCTTCTCATCACCCATGCCGGACCCACTGAACCCGAAAAACTGCGTGATATACTGGAGCTGTCTTTCGGAGAAATCCCTGCAGGCGAACAGGAATTTCAGCAGGTTGAAGCTTTCACTGTAAACAATGATACAATCGTTGTTCAGCATAGAGAGGTGCCAACCGCCTACGCTGTTGTTAAATTCAATGCCCCGCCACAGGGTCATGAAGATCTTCAGCCCTTCAACGCAGCGCTTACAGTAGTTAACGATCTCCTCTGGCAGGTTTTGAGGACGGACAACGCACTGACTTATTCTACATTCTCCGGAGCTACCAGCTACCGGGAGAACTGGGGTTACATGTACATCAGTACTCCGCAGCCTGTGCTTGCATGTTCTCTAATGGCCGGAGTTCTTGCTGAAGCAATCGAGAAGCCTATGGATGAAAATGTTGTCAGAGGAACTATAGAAAAGAGCAGGACACTGGAGAATCTCAGAGCTGCCAGCAAAGATAATCAATGCTGGATGATGGGCAATTTCGAGATCTGTACCGGAGATTGGCGAAATGCTTACACAGTGTTCGATAATTTTTCTGAACTGTCTGCAGAAGATCTCAGGGCTGTTCTAAGCAGATGGGTAGGATACGGCGGCTGGGGAATAATTGCTGATACAACAGTCGTTCCAATTGATCAGCTTCATCCGTGGCCTCTCAGATAGGAGGAATTACCATGAAATATTTATTTGCAGCAATTACTATTTTTGCTGCTACATGCGGTACAACTCAGTATGTTTCTGAAGAGTATCTTCACTATACAGGCTCGACTCAGGTTATGGCCATCGGCACCCGTTCCGAGACAGTGGTTTTTGAGGATTTCGAGACAGGCGAGAGATACGCCCTTGTGGGTGAACTGGCCAGGGAGCTTGTATCGCAGTACGGACTGCCGGTTGCAATTACCGCCGTTCCCACTGAAGAGGGGTGGTCGATGGATCAGGATCTTCAGAAGCTAAGACTGATCGAGTACGTTATTATAGAATCAGAAGAAGACGCATACGAATAATAGTACCGACCGGTACAGTCTGACAGCCGTCTGATTAATTCCTGGCGCTTTGGCTGAAGGGAAACATTTGAAGTCAGCATCACAGAAAAAAAGTATCAGCAAGTCCAGTCTGAAGCTTCTGTTCAAGAGGATTCTCAACCATAAGAAAGCTATCGGACTTGGGGTTGTTACTCTCATAATAGTGGATGCCATGCAGCTCATCGTTCCACAGATTTTCCAAAAGGTAATCGACAGCCTAGCAAGTGGAATGGCAACCAATTCCCTCCTTCTGAAGCTTGGACTTGCAATACTTGGACTCTATGTGATAATGGGAATCTTCAGGTTTTTCTGGAGATACCTGGTCATCGGTTCCAGCCATAGAATTGACAGGAACATAAGGCAGGAGCTTTACGATCATCTTCAGACATTATCACCACAGTATTACGATCAGACCAAGGTTGGCGATATCATGGCCCACGCGACCAACGATATCAGTGCTGTACGAATGGCTACCGGAATAGCAACCATTGCATCGTTTGATGCTATTTTCCTTTCTCTGTCCAGCATTACCATTATGATCATCATGAACTGGAAGCTGACCCTTCTGACCATGCTACCGTTGCCCCTCATAGCCTTGATGATGCTGAAATTCGGCGCGCTGATTCACACCAGATTTGAATCTGTCCAAAAGGCTTTCTCCACCCTTACCGAGAAAGCACAGGAATCCCTTTCAGGCGTGAGGGTCATAAAGGCATACGGAGATGAGAAGTCCGAGGACAGATACTTCTCGGAAAAGGCGGAAGACTGCGTTCTGCAGAATGTCAAGCTCGCCAGGATATGGGGAATGTTCCAGCCGATGATCGGTGCCCTGGCTATGGCCAGCATGGCTATCCTGCTTGGTGCAGGAGGTGCGATGGTCGTAAAAGGGATTATCTCACTGGGCGAATTCGTCGCCTTTTCCAGTTACCTGATGATGCTGATATGGCCGATGATAGCAATAGGATGGGTGGTTAATCTGCTTCAAAGGGGTGCTGCAAGTATGGACAGGCTCCAGAAAATATTTACGACAGTACCTGATATCACTGATGGAGCAAGGGATATCGAACTTGAACCTGCGATACTCGTGAAGAATCTTTCCTTTACATATCCGGGTACAGATATGGAAATTCTCAACGACGTATCCTTCGAACTGCAAGCAGGGGGAACCCTTGGCATTATCGGACGAACCGGCTCAGGTAAGACAACACTTGTAGAGCTGCTTATGAGGCTGTACGACCCTCCCGAAGGCTCGATCTTTCTTGGGGGAGTCGATGTACACGATATGAAGCTTTCAAAAATAAGGGGAATGTTCGGTTACGTTCCTCAGGAGACATTTCTTTTCGCGATGTCTATTGCTGATAACATTTCTTTCGGAAACAGTGACATGTCCCGTGAAGGAATAGAAGAGTTGTCATCCGTTGTTGATATAGATACTGAGATACAGGACTTTACTGAAGGTTACGATACAATGGTGGGAGAGAGGGGAGTTACTCTTTCGGGGGGTCAGAAGCAAAGGGTTGCCATTGCCCGGGCACTGGCTGTCAGACCCAGCATACTCGTTCTGGATGATGCCCTTTCCAGCGTTGATACTGAGACTGAAGCCGCTATCCTGTCGCGACTTAAAAAGGACATCAGTGATCTTACGAGCATTCTCATCGCGCACAGGATAAGCACCATTCAGAATGCTGACAATATCATCGTAATTGATGACGGCAGGATAGTGGAGCATGGAACACACAATGAACTTCTGGAGCATGACGGTTTCTATGCTGAACTTTACAGAATGCAGCAGCTGGAGGAAGAGGCAAAGAAGGAAGAAACATCTGAAGGGGGTGACAGCTGATGCACGGCAGTCCGTTCGTTGAAGATGTAGCCGGAGGGAAGCTTTACGATCGCACCCTTATTAAAAGACTGCTACATTATGTCAAACCCCATAGACGACTGATCTTTCTTGCAATGTTCTTCATGATCGTAACCGCCTGTGTTGAGCTTCTTATTCCCTACGTGACGAAACAGGCAATCGATAATTACCTGGCAAAGCTCTACCAGATTTATTCGGCTCCAGAAGCAGTCTGTACTGAATTCGTTGAATTATCACAGGATACAACCGACTTTATTCCCGTTTCAGCAGACACGCTGCTGCTGGTCCGGAAAGCGGCGCTTGACAGGATGGATCCTGCTCAGCGGGTTGAAATGGAAAAAGAGGGTACTCTTTCAAGGGAAACATACTACCTCTTCCCCGGGGACAGGTACAACGATCAAACGGGTGAAATCATAAACGGACACTGGCTTGTACCAGAAAGGGAACTTTCCAGCATTCCTCTGTCAGTGATCATGGATGTCAGAAGCGGTGATATCGCGGGTGTTAGCAGACTGGCATGGTATCTGGGAATACTTATCGCAATAAGCCTGGTAGCAGGATACGGCCACGTAATGACCCTTGTGATAGCCGGGCAGAGATCCATGTTCGATGTCAGAACGGAGCTTTTCAGGCATATTCAGCGGCTGTCACTCAAATTCTATTCGCAGAACCCGATAGGAAGGCTTGTTACCAGGGTCACCAACGACATTGAAGCCCTCAACGAAATGTTCACAGCTGTCCTTGTTAACCTTGTCAAAGATGTTATTCTGATTGTCGGTACAGCCATAATCCTCTTTATGCTGAATTGGAGGCTTGCCCTGATCTCCCTTGCCGTTACACCGGTTTTCATACTTGTTACCGTAATCTTCCGAGTTAAGGCAAGAGGTGCCTACAGGGCCGTAAGGAAATACCTGGCCGGACTTAATTCGAGGTTGTCGGAAGATATCAGCGGAATTAAGATCGTACAGGTTTTCCGGCAGGAAAAAAGGCGGAGAGAGGAATATCAGGAAACAAACAGTAACTATTTCAATGCTAATATGAAGCAGCTTGTCATTTTCGGTATCTTCAGGCCGCTGATCGAAATTACTGCTGCCATCGGGATTGCTCTGGTGCTGGTATACGGTGGAGGTAACGTTATGAGCGGCGCTCTTACCATAGGTGCTCTTGTGGCCTTCATAAGCTACGTAAGGCAGATGTTCCAGCCCCTTGCTGATATTAGTCAAAAATACAACATAATGCAGAGCGCCATGGCTGCCGGTGAAAGAATTTTCACAATACTCGATACCGATCCTGACATAGTCGATAAACCCTCTGCCAGAGAAACTATTCTGAACGGTGCAATCGAATTTGATAATGTTACTTTTTCCTACGATAAGGACAAAAAGATTCTCCGTAATGTCAGTTTCAGTGTTGAACCCGGGAAGAGCGTTGCGCTGGTAGGTCCGACCGGTGCGGGAAAAACTTCCATAATCAGCCTTCTCTGCAGATTCTACGATGTTGATTCCGGTAGAATACTGCTGGATGGCATCGATCTCCGGGATCTCCCCATAGAGACGTTAAGAGAAAGTATTTCCATTGTCCTGCAGGATGCCTTCATCTTCAGCAGGACTATTGAGGACAACATACGTCTGGGGCAGGACCTTACGGAAGAACAGGTTCGGGAAGCCGCGGACATGGTCCAGGCAACACCATTCATCGAGAAACTGCCGGAGGGTTTCAGTGCGATTATGGCAGAAAGGGGAGCTACGCTTTCAACCGGACAGAAACAGCTGATCTGTTTTGCAAGGGCTCTGGCCCACGACCCCAGGATTCTCGTCCTCGATGAAGCTACAAGTAACGTTGATCCAGCAACGGAACAGCTGATTCAGAACGCCATAGAGGTGCTTATGAAGAATCGTACCAGTATTATCGTCGCACACAGGCTCAGCACCATTCAGAAGGCTGATCAGATACTGGTCATAGACGATGGAAGAATCCTTGAAAGGGGCAATCATCAGGAACTCCTCGCCCGAAGAGGTATTTACTACAACCTCTACCTTCTTCAGTATGCAGCGAACAATAATTCCTGAGGGAACTGTATGGAATCTTTTAAGCCGGTAATGAAAATCATTGGATTTCTGAAAACGACAACAGCAATCATGTTGCTGTTACCGATTATACTGACAGGCTGCAGGCCTTCACCATCACGTATCAGTATTTACGATCGTTTCCGTCTGTCTTCTGATGGCGTTATCACCGATATAGTAACCGGTCTTCAGTGGAAGGTAGGCCCGGACAGGGATTTCGACTGGTACGGTGCCGAGATATGGATAGAGAGTCTTGGCGGTGACTGGAGGATGCCCATGAAGGATGAGCTTGAAGAGCTCTTCAATGCGGGCATTAATACCATGACCTGGGGGCCCTTTGAAAATACTGGATGGGTTATCTGGTCTGTGGATTACGCAACCAGGGATATGTCCTACCCGTTCTGTTTCATTCCCAACGATGTCTTTCTGGGTAAGCATCAGGAATTGCCGACTGGACAACGGGTTTTTGCAGTGCTTTCTCCTCCCGGATACTGGATAGACGCCCAACGTACATTCCGCAATTCGAACCTATGCGGTTTTCTCTTGTATCGCCTATACTCAGGATAGTATCAAAACCAGCGTTCCTGAAACCATCAACAAGCTCATCAGCTGTTTCAGGATGATCGGGGTCTATAACCCCTTCCATTCCGTTTCTCCTTGAAGAATATGTTGGATTAACAGGTGTCAGCTTAACCATGAAACATTCGGGTGAAAAGAAGTCGGCGATGACTGCCGGATCCACCGGATAACCCTTTACCGAAGCAAAATTCAGTGAAATTTTCCTGTCACCGGAATTGAAGAATTCTTCACCCCACTTGCTCATTTCAGCGAAGCTCAATGTATCGCATGGTATTAATTCTCTCCTTGAATCCTCCGAAGAAGAATGGATGGAGAACTGCATCTGGAATTTTCCTTCTGTGTATAACCGGTTCTTTATATCCAGTATTTTTTCTAAAAATCCATCACACCCGCTGGGAGCAACGGTTGATATGCTCGGCAATAGTCCTGGAGCATCGTATACGAAGGGCAGTTCCTGTAAAACATCAAGAACGGCGGGATTGAAAGCGGGATCACCCATCCTGGCGAATTGAATCTTGAATTTCAAGACGGGTATTTTACCGTCACTGTATCGTTTTCGCACCATGTAATCTATCTGACCGATTATTTCCCCGAAAGAGAGCTTGCCGGCATAGGAGTTTCCGGCGTCGCATATAGGGCAGTTAACGGGGCAGCCTTTTAGTGTTGATACTATGAGAACCCATTTTTCATTCTGTGGTATAGGAGGCTGAACTGATTCCACGAACTCTATCAGTTCGCCGTCTTTCAGCTCGGCTACGTAAACAGTCGCGAGGTCGGATTCTCCCCGCTGTTCTGTGATTCTCATGTTCTTCCGCTCCCTGTTCTCAGTAATTCATTTGCGCAAATGGCTGCCTGAATGCCCTGGCCGGATGCCATGGCCGCCTGCCCCAGACTGCCCAATGAAGCATCTCCCGCAATGTACAACCCAGGTATCGATGTTCTAACGTTTCCCCTGTTATGAATGAAGTCATTCATGATCTGCGGCAACCGGGGTTCTCTACCCACAGCTGCAAGCACGGCATCCGTTTCCAGAACTTTCTTCCGACCGGATGATTCAGTCTCAAGATGGATAATTTCATCCGAACGGAACACGGATACCGGGACGGTATTATAAAGGATTTTAACTGTATTGCGTTTTTCGATCTCCTTCCGGAGATTGCCCGTAGCACGGAGACTGGAACTTCTGACAAGCACGCTTACGGATGAAGCTGAATCTGAAAGGTTCAGCGCGTAATCCAGGGCAGCCTCACCGCCCCCTATAATAACCGCTTTTTCCGGAAGCTGATGCTTCAGTTCAAGAACGGAGCGGTGTATTCTAACATCCCCTTTAACCTTAATTCTGTAATCCTTCGGAACCGTTCCCACTGCGACTATCACCGAGTGAGATCTTATGCGTTCATCGCTTCCGGATATTTCGAAGATATATCCATTTTTAACGATAGAATCTACATGAAAACAACGTATTTCCAGATCGTTCGCGAAAACGATGGAAATCAGTCTGCCCGCGAATTCCGGCCCCGCGACAGGCTTTTCAAGCCCGGGATAGTTCTCGATAAGCCTTGCCTCGCGAATGAGCCCCCCGGCTTTTCCGAGAGTATCAACCAGAACGACATCCAGCCCCAGTCTTCTGCACTGAACTGCCGCGGCGCAGCCCGCAGGCCCAGCTCCGATTACTGCAGCATCATGAAGAGCTATTGCTGATCACCGCGACAGACAGTATCAGCATCAGTGATAACGGCGAAGCCGCTCGCAAGGTTCATAAGGCTGCCAATGTGAAGTTCCTCCGAGCTTGTGGTCAGAGCGTCCGCCGGAATGTACACTTCGTACCCCCTGACGAATGCCGACCTTGCAGTAGTTTCGCAGCACATCTGCGTGAGCACTCCCGTAACAAGAACCTGTTCCACAGATTTGCTTCTAAGAAATTCATCAAGGTCCGTATTGAAAAATGCGTCGTATGTATTCTTGCGTATTACCTTCTCACCGGGGAGAGGAGACAATTCGGAGATGATCTCGGATTCCTTCTTCCCGCACCGTATATAATCACTGAAGAAACTAACAAGCATTCCAAGGTCCTCAGTACTCATGTGGCAGTGCCGGGTGAAGACCACTGTCCCGCCGACAGTTCTCCAGTGCTCAAGAAGCCTGGTTATTCGAGGAATAATTGCGTATGTCGAAGGCAGATACACCCTTCCCTCCGAACTGGCGAAGTAATGCAGCATATCAACAATCACCAGGGCACACTTTTCATGTTTCAGTTTAAGGTTCGGCCTGGGATGGGTGTATCTTTCTATCCGAGCCAGCCACTCCGAAAGTTTATCATCGATATTATCTGGAGTAACAAACGGTTCAGTATACATGAGTTCTCAGAATCAGAACTCCTTTATCAGACCAAAGCCCACACCCTGAGAGGTCCATACGTTTCCGCCTTCAAACTCCGCAGCAAGCATCCAGCCGGATCCACTTCCAAGTTCCACCATTGTGCCAAGGGTATAACTCATTAAGCCGTCAGCATTTAAAATATCGCTCTCGTTGAAATTGATGATATCAGCTACGGCCAGAATGGCGTAAGGTTCGATAATGCCGAACCTTCTGGATAGAAACAACTTTATTTCGCCTGGGACGTAACACCAGATATCCAATCCCAGGGCAATATCTACAAGACTGTTCTGAGGTATCTGTAACTTACCCCCCCAGACAACCATAAAACCATGGTCATCATCGTCATCATTGTCATCGTTCTGTTCGGATTTAATGACCACGGCAGTTCTGAGATGAAGCCCTATGCCGAACCGTGCCGGAGACGCCGGCAATCCTGTTTCAATAATTATGCCAGGCATGATGAAGGCATTATCATCCTCTGCATCAATTGATGCAAAATAAGTTGCACCAACCTTTAGAGGCACGACCCTGGCAGTCTCAAAAGTACCCATGCATCCTGAAAAAAGAAGAAAAATTGAAGCAATTGCAGTTACCGCAAACAGTCTATTTTTCATTCACACTTCATCTTTCATCTATATCATTGCTCTATAAATCCCTGTGAAACTGGAGAAGTATACAATTGATCAGCCGTAAATCAAAACAGGAAAACATCCAACATTAACTTTGATGTTTGACATTGTACCGATAACTTTATAAACTACTATTAACAGTGATTTGGATGGAGTATCAAATGAAAAAACTAATAATATCTTTAGTACTTCTAGTTCCTCTTTTATTGATGTCATGCGGAGATTCCGCCGTGAGCATGATGGACCCTGAACACGGCAGCACATTCTCAGCCGGACACGATAACCCCAAAGATGCAGCACAGTGTCATGACAATATGGAACTCTTAAGTACAGGCATAAGTATGTTCTACGGCATGAACGGCTGGTTTCCAGATGATCTTAGCGAGCTTGTGATAGTTGACCCTAAACTTTGCAATCTCATCTGTCCTTCGTGCAAACTTCCGTACCTGTACGATCTCAGCAGTTCCGGTGACGTATATACGATTACATGTCCTATTCCCGTTGAGCCCAATCACGGTTATATAGAAAATGGTCACAGAAGCTGGCCTCCCGACCCTCAAGAATGGCCAGAAATTTGTCACAGCAACATGACCAGCCTCGCATCAGCCTGCGCGATGTTCTACGGAACGTACAACCGGTACCCGGAGGAACTCAGTGAACTGGGTACATCCGGGATCTATGATAACTGGGATGAACCATGTCCTGCCTGTGGGGAATTGTACCACTATTCTTCAGATTACAGCAACACTTATTCTATTCATTGCCCCATGCCAACTGATCCAACTCACGGGTATGTAATTGACGGAGTATGTTACTGGCCTCCCGATACTTCTGGAAGCCAGGAGGCATGCCGTAGCAACATGAGGAGCCTGGGATCCGGAATGGCGATGTTCTACGGAGCGTACAACCGATACCCTGCAGAACTCAGCGAACTGGGAACATCAGGCGTTATGGGTAACTGGGATGTCCCATGTCCTGCCTGCGGGGAAATATACCATTACAGCACGGATTCTATTGGTTCAACCTACGTAGTTGAGTGCCCATTGCCCTGGGACCCCAACCACGGAAGCATAGAAGACGGCATCATCAGCTGGGAGTGAGTAGGAAGGAAAACCTCCTTACATTCTCATACTAATATTCTCTATTCGATGAATAAGTAAGATTGCCTTCAATTAGGGTACTACACTTATCAATGGGGTAATGAAAAATATTCATTACCCTTATTTTATGTGCTACTATCCCTGACTGTAATCCTGAAATAGACACGAAACAAATTAATTGGAGTAGCGTACTCAAGTCATATTGTCTATAATACTTGACACTATGTCTATGATTAATTACATTCCTTGGGAAGGGAGTTGAAATGAAACTGAAGAACAGACTCCGGGTCCTCCGTGCGGAAAAGGAAATCAGTCAGAAAGATCTTGCGGATGAATTAGAGCTCAGCAGGCAGACAATTAATTCAATTGAACTGGGAAAATTCAATCCGTCGATTATTACGGCATTGAAAATCGCGGAATACTTTAAGATTCCTGTTGACGAGGTGTTCAGGCTTGAGGAGGAAAAGTGATATGAAATCAATAAAGGGTAATTACATTATATGGTCCGCAGTTCACCTTGCTTTTGGAATCCTATTCATGGCTCTGAATCTGTTCTGGGATACAAATATGCTTGTTAAAGGCCATTACATGTACATTCTGGGGATATCAGCTCTGCCCGCCTTGATTTTCATATTTATCTTCAACAAAGGTCACAAGCCTGATGAACGTGAAGAGTACTTAGAGAGGAAAGTAGCTTCATATTCATGGAGTGCGATATTTATAGTTCTTATGGGTATGTATGGGAGAATGAACAACTTTAATCCAACTGCAGACTGGATCGTTGCTCTGGTGTGTGTTGCCCTGATTTCAAAAGGTGGGTTCGGACTGTATTTCTTCATTCGGGAATAGTTAATTCCAATGAAAATTCATTCAACACCTTCAGGTTTCAGCTAGCAAAGGAAGAGTGATATGAAATCAATAAAGGGAAATTACATCTGGTGGGCAGCTGTTCAGTTCACTGCAGGCACACTGTTCACTGTACTCAGTATACTTTGGAAAGTCGAATTACCATTCATTATGGTAGTATCTCTTCTGCCTCTGATTGCTTTCAATATATGCCTAAATTGAGCGGTTCTCTTGCTTCCACTCACAAATCATCATAAATCACCTCTGCTTTCCAGTCAATCTGATAATTTCTCAGTCGTGGGGATTATTCTTTAGCATTTCTTAATACAAATGCATGAATAGTTGAGAATTACCGGATTATTTTCAGTCTTCTGCGACTGCTTCTGGTGAAGCGGACCTGTTCAGCAGATACCCAGGCTATGCCCAGGTGAATTGTAGCGGGGGGTTATTGCACCTTCGCCAGAGTACATCAAGCTTCAGCGATTCCATTACTGCTGTGGTTACCTTGAGAATGATCTCTCCGGAATGATGAACGATCTTGCCGGCGATGTCGAACAGCCTGCGGCGGATTGTGGTGGAGTAGGCAGTCATTGGAATAATACCCTCACAAGTATCCTGTTTGAAGGCTTCCAGGAGGAAGAAGGCCGTCAGCATTGTATAGTAACAGGCAGCGTTCATGCGGAACTGTTTGAAGGGAAGCTTCTCTGATGCAAAGTTCTTCACTGCCCTGTTTACGAGTTCATCGCTACCCCGGTTATGGTAACATTTGATGATTGAAGTGGCCTTGAGCATATCTTCATGACCCGCCTGGATAAGCTGTCTGTCGATGTCATCACCAAGACCGATGTTGGTGTAAATGATGCTGTCCGGTTTTGCGAAGTCAAAGAGATATTGTCCGTCTTCAATGTTCAGGGTGCAGAAGAACGCTCTTCTGAATCTGTCCCAG
>JAUVLV010000026.1 GCA_030600545.1 Candidatus Aegiribacteria sp.
CTTTTTTGGTGAAATCAGCCGGGCTTTTCGGAAAGTCTGAACCATTAAGAAAAGCTCTTATTGAGACAATCAGGGATGAATATCTGATGTTTCAGCCCCTTGAACATTTCCTGAAACTCAGCGGGTTCAAGAAGGAGAACGCTGACGTTTCATCATCATGGCGGCTGTTCACCTCTCTTATGAAGTACAGGAAAGACGGTTATCTGTACCATAAAACCTTCGGAGTCGGACAAATCAAAAGGATAAGCCGCACACACGCAACCATTGATTTTCAGAAAGCTAAGAATCATGACATGAAACTGGACGTGGCTCTTGAAACAACAATATCTCTTGATCCCGATTCCCTGGCAGTTCTTTCATGGAGAAACGCTGATGAATTCTCCAGGCTCTTCAGGGAATCTCCTTCTGAATTTCTTGAAAGACTCGCTAATGACCCGCCTGGAAATCAAGGGGAGATCTCAATTCAGGATCTGCCTCTTTTTTTCAACTCGTCGAAATTTACAAATAGCGAAGCCTGGAAAATCCTGAAGAAAATGGCCGCTTCCGCCGATGGTTTTGCAGTCCTTGATGATCGTATTGTACTTCTGGATCAGAACGTTGACTTCATTGAACAGATAAGAAACATAATCATCATGAAAAGAGAACCGGTATCAGATAAAGTAAAACAGGTTCAGGCTCTGCTGAAATCATGCTGCACAAGATTTCCTCACGAGCTGGCAGCTCTTCTGGCAAATGTGCGTGATCTCTCCAGCCCCGAAACAGGATCATTATTCGAACTATGCTGGATTCTTACCAATAGAGGCACTGCGAACGAATTTATTGAAATCCGATCCGATTATCTTGAAACCACTGCAGCAAGAGGAGAGAGAGCCCTGGGGGAAATTCATTCACAGGCATGCAGAAAAGCTTACTTGAATCTCTTTTTCTCAGGTAACACTAAAAAGGAAGAAATGATCAAACTGTTGTCCGGGCTCCGTCGTTCACTCTGGGAATACGCCGTTTCTATTCTGGAGAAATCCGCCCCGGAGCTTCTTTCGGATTGTATTGGCCATTATCTCTCTAAACCATCGGAAACAGACCGGTTTCTTTGGGCTCTTTCCTTTCTTGCTTCGAATGAAGAGAAGAGGGACAACGATTTGGGAGAAAATCAGATGAGTCTATTCCTTGATAATCTGATATTCTCCAGTGCCGATACGCAGAAAAAAGTAATTAATCTCCTCATGGGTCCTCTGAAGTTGAAGCTGACTAATTATCTTTCCTCTATTGATACTCGAATGCTTAATAATTACCTTGATAATTTCAATACCAGCGCAACTGCCCAGAACGAGGGTCTTTGCCTCCTTCTGACAAGAAACATATCACTCAGGAAAAATTCTGCAATGAGAAAGTCTGGAAAGAGGCATTTCTGGGAAACTGATGCTCTATTTTCAAGCAGGAAGGCCATCGAGCAAAGGAAAGCTGACGCTATTCGGCTGAAACAGGTGGAAATCCCTTCTGCAGCCGAAGAGATCGGTGAAGCCGCTTCTCATGGAGATCTCTCTGAAAATGCAGAATATGCTGCAGCGATAGAGAAAAGAGACCTTCTTCTGGACAGGCTTAACAGGTGGATGGAAGAACTTCAGAGATACAGGCCGTACCCACCCGATGAGATCAGTTCCGATACTGTTTCTCCTGGAATCAGGGTACAGCTTCAGAAAACAGACGGGTCTGAAACCGTTAGAACTGTGGATGTGGTAGGCCCCCTTGATGCGAATCCTGAAAAGGGACGGATTAATTACCTGGCACCCCTTGGAAAAGCGGTTCTTGGAAAATCACTGGGAGACATAGTTGTACTTCAGTCAGATGACATCAAAGAGTGGAGAATTGCATCACTTGAAATATTGAGTCTGGAGAAACTGTGACCGGAAGCATATTGAGGCAGTCGAAAGTAATCCAGACCAGCTATTCAGTTTTCATAGTTCTCAGAACCGGATATTACGATGAAGAAATCATTCAAGATTTTGGAGCGGTTACTGACAGGATCAATTCTAAATTCGATACCTGTTTCAGTTGCTTTATCCATTCTGAGGAGAATTGTGAAGAGGTCTTCAGGCGGATCGAAAAATGGAACGCTCATGTAAATGGAAATATTCATGAGCTGAGCATAGAAAGGCCATCTTCAGCCAGGAAGGAACTAAAACGGAAGCTGGCTTGTGAACTTGAGTCAGACAGGTATTCGCAGTTCCTGAAAAAAGCCTGCAGAGTCTACAGCTCTCTCTTTTCAGGTGATCTGTAATCATACTTTTCAACTATCAGCGCGTCCCTCTCACGAACCAGATCCGCTGTTCGCTGATCATAATAGAAAGCAGTATCCTTCAGTCTGGAGGAGGGATTCGTCCGGTTCATTTCCATGATCTTCTTCCGGGTCTCTCTGTCTACATTAATTCCAGCTCTTTCCAGCAATTCCAGAATACCATCCGTCAGCTTTTCAGTTCGAAGCATGTGCTGGATGATATTTTGTTTTTTATCAATCCTGGAAAGATCCTTCTGATTATTAATACTTCCGTCGTAGAGATGTTCTACGATACGGTGGAACAGCCAGCAGTATCGGAAAGTATATAAACCGGCAAAACGGCAGAGCGTGGATCTGCCATAATTCTCTCCAATATCCCGACTCCTCTCCGGATCCAATAGAGCTGTGAGCCACCGCCTGAACAGAACCGGTGAAGAGGAATCGGTATAGGTTTCCCGCCATAAGCGACGGGAGCGTCGGAGTTCGTGCAGAAAGTTCGATACTCCCGTTAGAAGCGACTTTCGGTATCCGTGTCCCAGGAGCTTTCTTGACCCGGTGAGTCTATTGTAAACTACACCTTCCCCGTCACATCCGTACGCCCATACGGACACATACCAATCCCAGGGATTTCTTACAGAACCAGCAACGATACGATCGCTGTGGAGAATGGGCTCCGGCAATCTTCCATGCATCTCCCCCTCCTGGCCGGGGCAAGTCATCTTCAGCGCTTTTAGAACATGGGAACTGCCTGTTTTCTGGAGCCTAAGATAGGCTATTCTGTCAGTAATGTAAATTTTTTCCTCCGTCATCGTAGCATTGCAGTAATATTCAGCTAATTATAATCACTGAATGTTTTTCTTAATATCTCTCTGAAACGTTTTCTGGGAATCTCAACTGAATAGTTCTCCAGTATCCACTCCCTTGCCCTGATCCGCCTGGGTTCAAGTTCTTTCCACCTCTCAGCAGTCTCATCAAGCCTGTCAGCAAGTTCGCGGGGAGAGGAAAATGTATCAACCAGTTCGGGAGCTTCCTTCGCTATATGGGTATAGGGTTTGACTATGGCATGCATCCCGCAGGCAAGGTACATGTTAACCTTCATCTGATACACAATCCTGTCACGCCTTATTATGGTCGCTACACCCACCTGATATTTTCCTGAAAGCTGCCCTGTCTGCAGCCTTGCCACAGGATCCAGCAGGCGTACCCGCCCGACGGTACTGAGACAGACTTTTTTGATTCTGTTTTTTGAGGGTCCCGTTCCAATAATATCTCCTTTCATGTTCTTCGAAAGACAGATTCCTTCTATGAAAAGGTCAGGTTCGTGCACTTCGTTTATACTGGTAAGAAGCAGAGCTCTTTCAGGTTTCGCGGCGGGAGAAAAGCTGAAACGTGACAGATCCTGGTTATGAGGAATCATTTCCACTCCCGGAACATCCGATCCCTTACAGGCGGTAGAAAAGAGAGCATCCCCTATAAGTTTCTCCAGAGGATCGCCTATTAAAGAAGGATTGATCTTAGTGTGAAATCTCAGCGCGTAAGGCAATCCGGTTTTCTGAACAGAAAACCCTATTGTTTCATCAAGGCACATGACGAAATCAGCCTTGAATTTCCTGTACGCCCACCTTACAGCGAATGGAGCAAGGGATTTTCTGAGCAGATTCGCAAGACGGTGAGGAAGCAGGGAACCTTTCCTATCTGTATGCCCAAGGCCCAGCCCCAGGTACTTTACCCCTTCCATGCTGTGAAGACCGGGTTTCGTATCCGATATTACATACATGGACTCGTGGTCATCACCAAGCAAATCAAGGGTTGTTGTCCAGCCACCGGAATATCCAGGGACAGTTCCAGTTGAAGCTATAAGGATTCTCATTCAGAACCTTTCCTGATTACATCAATCATTATTCAATCTCTGTTATTAATAATAACCTGCATGTCTGCAATTCCCAGGACATAAAACGTTGACCTTATAACAATCGTCAGGAAAGCAGTCAATGCTCGATTGTATGGATTGCATCCGGTATATTTAGTACTATTAATTATAATACTCTTCTCCGGGGATGATACTGTCTGGCAAATGTCTTGCTGGAATTTTGATTATCCCTGTATACAGGAGTGTCCGATTACCTGCTCCGCTGAGTTCTGGAGGTACTCGTGAGAATTGGTATTGATGTATCACCGCTGTACATGAACGTGTCCGGTATATCGAACTATGTCAGGAACCTGCTGAGGGGTCTTGCCTCTGTTGGGGAGGAACACAGCTTTATCCTCTACACCAACAGGCCTGTGGTCGTTGATCCTCCGCTTCCTGGCAATTTCGCTGTAAGACTGGTACGGCTGCCATTCCCAAAATTTCAGGTCTGGTTTCAGCTTGGTCTTCCGTTCAGATTCCGTCGTGATGGAGTGGATCTTTTTCTTGGCCCCTTTCACAGACTCCCATTGATCTCAACGATCCCGTCGGTGCTCACCATCCATGACCTCTCCGGCCTGGTTCTGAAGGACTACCACCAGCGAAGCGTAGTGGCCCGCAACAGACTGATCCCTTTGTTTATCAGAAAATCTCGTAGGATTCTGGCTGACTCGAATTTCACGAGAGATGAAATAGTCCTTTTCTTCCCCCGGACGAAGGACAGAGTGGACGTAATCACACTGGCTCCAACCCCGGGGCTGTCCCGCGAAGAGGACAAAACCATACTGAAAAGTGTCAGACGGAATTTGAGGCTGCCTGACCGGTACATTCTGTTCCTGGGTACCCTTGAGCCCCGAAAGAATCTTTCCCGGTTACTGGAAGCCTACGCTTCCATCGCCCACCGGATACCGCAGGATCTGGTCCTGGCCGGGAGAATGGGGTGGATGTCCGGCCCCCTTCGAAAAATTCTCGAACGGGAGGATATCCGCAAGAGAGTCCATCTCACCGGCTTCATCGAGGACGATCAGTTACCTGCGCTTCTGTCCATGGCCGACCTGATGGCTTATCCCTCCCTTTACGAAGGCTATGGTCTGCCGGTAGTAGAGGCAATGGCTTGCGGAACATCTGTTCTGACATCTTCAGTCTCCTCGCTTCCAGAGGCTGCAGGAGGTGCAGCCCTGCTGGTAGATCCCTTCAGTGTGGAAGACATTGCTGAAAAGCTCCTCATGCTCGCTGATGACCCCGGGCTGAGAACTCAGCTGGCCGAGAAGGGCATTGTCAGGGTTTCGGAACTCTCCTGGGAACGGACTGCCCGGATGACGCTACAGACCTGCAGCCGGGTTCTCGACGAAAGCCAAAGATGAAAACTGCTTTCTATAGTTTCCTACCTTCTGGTGGTGCCGCCCGTGTTGCAGGTCATCAGCTTTACCACCTGAGGAATCGATTCAAATGGCGCGCCTACCTTCCGGAGGGTGGAGTACCACTTCTTCCAGAATCCGGTGTTTCTGTAGCTTCTTACAGCTTCCCTGCGGGACAGCCTCTCAGGGGTATTGCCCGGATCGCCGCCCCTTTGCTGCTCTGGAAAAAGGCTCTTGCTTACAGGAACCTCTGTGGAAGGATCGCAGGGGACGTTACTGCGGATGGAGCAGAAGTTCTGCTGGCCCACTCATCGTTGATAATCACCTCCCCGCCAATTCTATCTTTTCCCGGCCCACCTTCGGTTTACTATTGTCATGAATATCCGCGCTACATATATGAGAAGGGACTTCACAAGACCGGTTCAGCTATCACTGACCTGCTGATAGCCCCCCTTCTTGCCTGGGAAAAGAAGGTAGACAGGAAGGCAGCTCAATCGGCAAACATTCTTGCCACTAATTCCGAATTTATGGCGAAGAAGCTCAGGCGAGTCTACCGGAGGAAAGTCGTAGTTGTGCACCCGGGAGTGAATACCAATGTCTTTACTCCCTGTCGGGAAGTAAGAGGGAAGTTCGTTCTCACAGTAGGCGCATTATCGGAGTTCAAAAGACATCACATGGTGGTGGAAGCTCTTTCCCTGATTCCGGAGAAGCACCGTCCGCCTATGGTAACCGCAGCGGATCGAGGGGATGAAGGTTACGCCCGTTATCTGTCCTCGATGGCCTCAAAGCTGGGTGTAAGCCTTTCGGTGGAGAAGCAGGTTCCTGACAACAGGTTATTGGAACTCTACAGGGGCGCTCTGGCGGTAGTCTGCCCCCAACGCAACGAACCCTACGGGATGGTTCCATTGGAAGCCATGGCCTGCGGAACGCCGGTTGTGGCTGTGAACCAGGGAGGATTCAGGGAAAACGTAATAGATGGAGAGAACGGACTGCTGGTCCCGGCTGACGCGGAATCTATTGCCGAGGCAATCAAATATTTCTTCAGTAATCCTCGGCATGCTTCTGACATGGGAGCAACGGGCAGGGAGTTTGTTCTGTCGCACCGTTCAAGCCGTGTTGAAGCGGAAGCTGTAGCGGAGCTGATCGAGGAAGCATCCGGGTTTAATGGAGCCCCTTCGGAAATCCACCCGTCCGGCCCATAAACCCATCCAGAACCGCCTTCCATAACCACCGGACTAATCGTGCTTGATTTCTCGCGGGATAAGTGAATGTTTTTATTACAGATACTGCTAGATAGTATGAAGTGAAAATAGTCAATTCCACCTTTGAGAGTTCCTCCCTTGCCAACAGATATCGGTTTCGATGGGTGAAGTAAATGGAAACCGGTGACATCCTTCCTCCAGCGGTAGCCGACACATTGTGGAGAACCTCGCCTCCGGGATGAAGGAGTATCCGTTTCCCCATGCGAAAACAGTTAAGACTCATAAGGCTATCTTCACAGTAAAGGAAAAAATCCTCTCTGAACCCACCCAGCTGCCTGTAGAGAGATGAGCGCATCATCATTGCGCAACCACTGGCAAAACCGGTCTCCAACGGCTTAGCGGGAAGGCTGTTTCTGGTGGGATACATGTCCTGGCGGAAAACCATGCGCAATCTGCTTAGATCACCTCCAGCGCTCCAGACAATATCGGGGCTGTCGGTGTAGAAGATAGGAGGAGTAACAATACCAGCGTCTGGCCGCTCCTGCAGCAGTTCCACAAGGAGCCGTACTGTATTGGGAGTCACGGTTGTGTCGTTATTAAGTACGAAAGTCCAGGGAATCTCATTATCATCGAAGAGGGAAAAAGCTCTGTTATTTCCTCCGGCGAATCCCAGGTTTTTCCCGGTCCTGTGAAAGATTATACTGGGTACTTCATTTACCCAGTCCGGTTCTTCCGATTCCGAGCCGTTGTCAACCAATATCGGTATCACCTGAACATCACGGGAGCGAAGAATTGAATCAATGCACTGCCTTGTGAGCTCCCACTGGTTCAGGTTTACCAGCAACACAGCTACTTTTTCCAAACCATTCCCTCCAAGTGGAAATATATTAACCTATATCTTCGCGGCAGAATTTTTCTCCAAATTCCTTTCATAATACACCGACAATACATATAATATCCTTACTGTTTCAGGTAGAGTTAAGGTTTCCTGCAATTCACGGACAGTTTTTATTCGTCAGGGCTTACTATCATAATCGTATTTCTGAAAGGAATTTCTTGAAAAGAGTTCTGAACTGGGTAGGGTCCGAAAAGGGCAAGGGAGCCGGGTTTTCATTTCTTTCCATTGGAAATCTTCTTATTGCGTTTATAACGTACCTCCGATTTGCAGAAATAGCCCAGATTTTTGGTACTACCTGGCAGACAGATGCGGTTTCCATCGCAATGATTATTCCTCTTCTGCTTCAACAGCTCATCTCAACAGCATTCGGAGCAGCATTCATGCCGATATACTCCAGAGTAAGGCATGACAGAGGTGACGATGCCGCCAACCGACTGGTTAGCAGGATAATAATCTGGATGTCATGTCTGGGAGTATTTCTCATAGGGCTGGTTTTTGCATCAGGTTCCGCAGTCGTCCGTATTGTAGGCCCTGGAGTTGCTCCTGCGACCACAATCCTTGCTTCGAAAATACTCAGGATATTCCTTCCACTTGTTTTCCTGAATGCGATAGAGGGGATTCTTCACAACTTCCTTAATTATGGAAAAAGATACGGTCTGGTCAGTTTTGTCAGGGTACTTCAGATCTTTGTTTCCTATCTGGTTATTCTCGTGAGTTACAAAAATTTTGGAATCATGGTTATTCCGATATCTGGTCTTATAGGTGCTTTCGTATCTTTTTCCGTATCCGCTGTCATAGCCTTTTGCCTCCGCCTGAGACTGCTTCCTGTATTCAATCCGGGGGACAGCGATTTCAAGGAATTGGTTAAACTGGCCATTCCTGTCATGATAGGTATCGTTACAGGATTCCTTGGTCCTGTGGCTGATAAGGCTCTGGCTTCGTTCCTCAGAGCAAGTTCGGTGACTGCAATAGACTATGCCTCAAGAATAAAGAACCTTATTCGAATGGTTCTGATTCAACCGATTATTGTTCTTTCTACGGTTTCATTTGCGAGAATTGCGGCGAAGAGAGATCTGCAGAAACTGAAGAGCGAAATATCAAACTCAATAAAGTTTGTTTCTTATTACACTGTACCGGTTTCGGGAATCCTTGTAGTCCTGTCAGTACCGCTTATATCCATCCTCTTCCAGAGAGGCAATTTCGGTCCCGAACAGTCGCAACATATTGGTTATGCTCTTGCATTCTACTCCCCATGGTTCGCCCAGCTGGGAGCAGGGCTGATCGTCAGAAGAGCTTTCTTTTCAATAAAAGAAACAATTATCCCTGTTGTACTGGGCATATGGGCTGTGCTTGCGAATATTCTACTCAATATTATTCTCATTCAACCGATGGGAATCGCTGGACTCGCGCTGGCGACCACTCTGACATCAGCGGCCAAGACCCTTCTTCAGATGTATTTTCTACGTAAGAAACTCGAAGGCATTAAAGGATCTGAATTTGTTCCTGAGTATTTGAAAATTCTTGCATCGACATTTGTTATGATAGGATTCCTTGTTCTTTCGGGCACACTGTTTCCTGTTGATCTGAACGCTGCTTTCTCAAGCAGGGTTTACAACCTGATGTTGCGCATTGTACCTGGAATCGTGCTTTACGTCGCAGTTACTGCCCTGCTTGGTTCAAAAACATACAGAATTTACATGAACGTTGTTAAGCGGAAGCTGTTCTCCGGGAGATCTGGTCTTCCCGGGGCATCATAACCTTCTATCCGTTCCAAACCCCCATTTGCCGGTATCGAACCCATACTCTTCACGCAACCTTATCATATCTCCTTCGAGAATACCGTAGACTATTTTTCTTTCATCGAAGGTCAACAGCCTCTTCGGAACGGGTTTTTTTCCTGATAGCAGCCTGCGGCAGGCTCTTTTCAATGGTTCAGGAATAATCCTGTTTATTCCAGTGGTTCTATTAAGCTTTCTGTAGGCAATGTCCCACTTTGTTTTGGCGATAGTTTTATTTTTTATGTCGTAGGAATCATGAAAGAAACTTTCATCCAGTTTTAGAAAACGATAGATTCTACGCAATACATTTCCTGGTGACGTTTCAAGCTCACTGAAATCCAGCAGAAGGATTCTGTCGCGGGGAAAATACTCCTTGAAACGCTGCAGCTGCATATAATAATTACTAACGCTGATCAAGTGTTCATCAAGAATTGAGTGCTTCCATTCGGGGTTGAAACGGCCTGCGTTGAAATGAGATTCAATTCTTTCAAAGGGATCTCTAAGTATATAAATGAACCAGGGCTTGATACCGTATTCACTGATTTTTGCGGGAATGTCCTTTTCAAGGGGATATTTGGTGTATCCCGTTGAGCTTTCAAGCACATACCTGTGAACGGTTTCATCGAAATTCCATAATTCCTCATACTTCTTCTCTTGAACTCCGTGACTCTGATGTTGCGTGAAATACTCCGGTTCCTTTATCCTGCATTCACATATCTCCGGATGCTGAGCAAGGTAAGAATAAAGGGATGTGGTTCCGCTCTTCATAGCTCCTATGATTATTACATGGGCTTCTTTTGGAATAAAGGACATTTTTTTGCTTTCGTCTGTTCAGTTCTCATGCAATATTGGTTTTGGTGATTGCTGTAATTTTTTGCGATCTTTTCTATTCGGTTTACTGAAATTCGAAGAGGCAAGAACAAACAGAAGCCCCAAAACAAACCAGAACTGCGAATTAACAGTCGGGAATCTTATCTGGTTACCTATTATCTGATGAATCATAAAGCTGAATATTCCTGCAATAATAGCGACCGCTACAATACCTCCACCTCTCCGGAATGCCCTGATAAAAGCGGCGTAAATTGCTCCGAACATCAGAAGAATTGGGATCAGGGCAATGATTCCCCCCTTCACCGCATGATTGAGGAAAAGGCTGTTAAGTCCTCCAAACGTTTTTATCATTTCCGTACTCTTGCAGTGCCTAACCTCCCAGAATGTGTATATCCGTGTCCGTCCCCAGAAGAACTCTCTGGCTCCCCATCCGACACCTGTTACTGGAGACTCTGCGAACTGATTGAAAAAACCACGGTATGAAACATATCTGTGAAGGATAGTCGGCTGGTTCAGGTGTGCCTTTGGATTCATAAAAAATGACATTTGTCTCTCGAAGGTTCCCGCATTGTGTATAAGGATGAATACGGTTAGAATTCCAAAAATTACGGGAATCCATACCTTTGTCCTGAAAATGTACAGAAGGGTTATTCCGCATCCGATGAAAGTACAGATCAACCCCCCCCTTGAGAAGGAATACAGAACGCCAAGTATACCAAGGGCAATTGCTACAGCTGCAGTGATCTTCCATCTGATATCCTTCTCTCTGAAAAACAGAGCAATGGCAGGAGGGATACTCAATTCAAGGTAACCCGCAAATATGTTGGCATTCCCGAATAGACCTGCAACTCTTCCTTTATATATATATCCGAGGCTCATATCTACTCTTGAGAAACTCGTGATTGAGAAATACTGCATTACCCCGATAGCCGCGGCTACGAGAAGGGTTATTAGCATAGCTCGCAGCAGCTGATTGAATTTTTTTTCGGTTCTGCAAATAACAGGAATGATTACCGCTAGAGGGAAGAACAAGAAAAGACTGCTCCCGTCTCTTATGGCATTCAGTGAATGCTGTCCATGCAAATGTATAGATATGAATACAGAGCACGCTTGAACAAGTATCGCTATAAAAATGAAGAAAAGGTAGGGAGATGGTACAAACAGTGGTTTGTTCCAGAGTACTCTGTCGAAAACGTATAAAAGGGTGAACGCTATCATAACTATGGTCGCAATGGCGGGATTGAAAGTTCCCGTTGGCAGAGTTCCTCCGCCTGCCATGAAGAGAAGAGGTAACATAGGAAGCCAGAAACCGGGGCTGGACCTAAACTGGAAAACAGCAGTAACAGCTATCCCGGCAAAGAACAGGTAACACATTTTCTGGGGCACGTAAAAGTAGCAGGCGAAATATGCCGCAGTAAGCAGGAGAATTATAATCACACCACGAAAATCAAGTTTGCATTCCGTAATGCCATTCATATCAGGGGAAAAAAATCTCTTGTTTTTCCCTCCGGTTGAAAGCAGATCGATTGAGATGGTTACTCCCTGTCCGCCCCGAAAAGGGCTTTAAAATCGTAAGAGGATTTTTCTTTTACCGAATTCGTTCCGGGCTTAGAGTCTGTATTCTTGACAAACTCCTCGCAGTAGTTGCTACTTTTTCTATCACTGACAGCTTCAGTGGTTAGCGATCGGCACCTGTCCGCATTGGAATTGTAAAGAGCGCAGTTGAAGCACGAATGAAGATATTCATCGCAATTTTCACAGATGGTCTTAAACCCAACCGTTCTCCCATCGTACATATGCCCGCAGTGCTTACATATCATGTTTGAAATTCTCCTGAATCTGTTTTCAGTTCTACCGCTCCAATGAACCGGGACAGAAGGAAATGATAGTGGGTAAGATAATCAAAACGCATATTTTGGAAAGAGTTATACATATTTCTGTCAGATGAGCTTTCCGATTACACCTGAATAGCCGGTCCTCCCGCATAGGCCGTCGAAGAACCCACGCCATATGCATGGAACGAGTTCCGGGCCCTGCCAAAGGAGGAATTTCATGGACAGCACAAGTAGAACAGCACTCTTGTAGAAAAGGAAAACAGATCTCATCAATGGCGAGAGAAAATCGCGCGATAGAACGATCCGGTTCCTTTCGGAAAAATAAATTGCAATTTTGGAAAGCTCTCCACCACTTCCCGAAGCCACGCTATGAAGAACAGTCTCAGAAGGAAGCACATCAATAGAGTAACCCTGATCGGTAACCTTACGGCACAGGTCTGCATCCTCATAGTACATGAAGAAGTCCTCTCTGAAACCACCAATTTCCCTGAAAAGATCCGTCCTTATCATCATTGCACATCCCGAAACAAAGTCCACATGCAATCCCTTATCGGGGTTGTACTCTTCTTTTGGAATGTCAACCTGCTCAAAACGCATTTTCCATTTGACTAATTTCCCGCCTGCGCTCCAGAGCTTATCCGGGGCCGATTTCCAGTATACGGCTGGAGATACAATACCAGCTTTATCATTCCTGCTCAGATATCCTGCCAGATTACGAACTGTTTCCGGAAGAACTTCGGCATCATTGTTCAGAAAAAAGGTGAATTCTGCTTCATAATCCCCGGATATCATAAATCCCGCATTATTTCCTCCTGCAAAGCCTGTATTTTCTTCCATCCGCAAGAATCGGAGTCCGCTCCTGCTTGTTACCCAGGCTGGAACTGATCCGGGAGAACAGTTGTCCACCAGTGTTATTCTGATATCAATGCCCTCGGAATGTTCGAGGGAATCAATGCTCTTTTTTGTAAGCTCCCATTTTCCGTAATTAACCAGAATGACTGATACGAGCATCGAGAGAAACCTCCGGTTTCCTCGTAAATGGAATCTTGTTAGTTTACAGTACAATATATAATACTGAAACCCCGCAGGTGTCTGGGAACGATTACCGGAAGGAAGAGAATGGCGGACATTCCTGAATCATCCAGCAACAGTCTGAAACTGACGGTGTTTCACAACCTTCCCTCCGGAGGAGGCATTAACGTTGCGGGAATGATGATCAAGTGTCTTTCTAATCGTTTCTCAATCAACGTGCACTTTCTGGAAGGATCTTCGTCACTTCACATACCTGCTTCCATCCAGACCCGAGAATGGCTCTTCCCCTCCGCCAGGCAGATTTCAGGCATTAGAAGGTTTGCTGCTCCCTTTTTACTCCCTGCAAGGCTTAAATCTCTTGACCGACTGTGCCGGAAAGTTGCTGAAGAGATCAACAGGTCTTCCGATATTGTCCTGGTCCACAATTCGATGTATGTAGCCGCTCCCCCGCTGCTGAATTACCTGAAAGTGCCCTCTCTATACTTCTGCTATGAATTTCCCCGTCACCTGTACGAACCCGCTCTCGTAAAAAGAACCAGCAGCAGGATGCATCACTTTCTTCTGGGGCATCTGAGAAGACTTGAAAGAAAAATGGACATGGACGCCGCACTGAGCGCAGATGCTGTTGTAACTCTGTCAGGTTGGATGAAAAAGCGCCTGGATGATATCTACGGAATTGACTCATCGATAGTAAGACCGGGTATTGACACAGAGTTCTTTCAGTCTGATGAGACCGTGGATAAGAAACAGCTGGTACTAAGCATAGGGGCCTTATGGCCGTTCAAGGGACATAATATGGCAATTAAAACAATCTCAAAAATTAAGCCGGAGATCAGGCCCTCACTGATTATTATAGCAGACAGGGAATTCCCCGGTTACGGAGCTGAACTTGAAAAATTAGCATCTGAGCTGGGAGTAGATCTTACATTACGAAGGAATATCTCTATTGAAGAACTCCGTCTTCTATACAACACAGGGAAAGCAGTACTCTGCTGCCAGCACAATGAACCTTACGGCCTGGTACTTCTTGAGGCCATGTCCTGCGGTATACCTGTTGTTGCGGTAAAAGAAGGGGGTTTCGTCGATAATATCCGGAGTGGAATAACCGGCATCCTTGTAAACAGGGATGCTGATGAAATGGCGGCAGCCTTGAACGAAATTCTGACTGACTGTCATCTTAGAAACAATCTTATTGCAGGAGGCAGAGAGTTTGTAGCAAGAGAAAAGTCTGCGGCGGAAGCTGCAGATAGGTTAGGTGATATTCTGGCTGGCATGAGCTGTTGACCCGGAATATCAGTAATCATGTATAATATAATGTTTGGGTTATTATCTTTACCGCAGCGGTAAAGGTAATCCTGCTTTTTAACCGGGAGTAGTTCATGCACATTCTTATGGATGCCAGGGCTTTGCAGATACACATTGACGGCATTGGCAGGTATTGTCTTGGCGTAATGGAATCCCTCTCCAGTCTGAAACCTGACTGGAAACTCTCCGTCATCGTTAATCCGGAGGTAAAAAAACATGTTGAGGGTCTATCTGTTAACCCCGTTGAAAGCAGTGTTGCGAGGTTCCATATGGGAGAGAACAGACGATTGGTTCCCCTGATTGAATCTTCGGGAGCGAACTGCTACCTGAACTTCTCAATGGCGGGGCCTGTTCCTTCCGTTCCAACGCTTCTGTCCGTTCATGATCTAATGGTATTGAATGTCCCAGGTTATTTTGGAAGCAGTCTATTCAGAAATTTCCTTGCCAGACTCCTTTTCAGGAGAAAGTTGAAAAAATCGATAGCTCACGCCAATGCGATTTCAGTCCTTTCAGGATCATCTCTCAATGACCTGCAGAACTCTTTTCCAGGAGCCGAGAAAAAGGCTTTTGTTGCAGGGGCCGGGCAGGATCTTTTCTTAGATGATGAAATTCTAAGTCCGAAAAGGAAAGATTACCTTCTCTACGTTGGAAACGCGAGAGCTTACAAGAATGTTACAAGGCTTATCGTGGCTTACTCAAGGTTGAAAGCCATCAATCCGAATTTTCCCGAAATGAAGATGGTCGTCCGCAGAGACAGGGCCTTCAAGGATTTCATGCGCGATGTTGAGGACTGTTCCGCAAGGGACAGTATTACTATTCTCTCCCGCGTATGCGATGACGAACTGAGGCTGCTGTACCGCCAATGCGCTGGTTTAGTAATGCCCTCTCTGAAGGAGGGCTTCGGTCTGCCCGCTCTTGAAGCCATGGCTGCGGGTTGCCCGGTCGTAGCCTCCGCGGGAACAGCCCTTGAGGAACTGGTCGGAGATGCGGGTATTCTTGTGAATCCTGAATCCGTTGAGGATATAATGCATGGAATGGCTCTGCTCACATCCCAGCCTGAACTTAGAAACAGGCTTTCCTCAAGAGCTTTTGAAAGAGCACAACACTATTCCTGGAAAAAAACCGCAGGAATAATCGCCGAAAGAATAGAGGTAATTACATCTTGAAAACAGCTGTTGTTAATGCCCCCTTCATGGATGGCAAGTTTTCCAGAACCTCCCGCTCCCCTGCCATCAATAAAAGCGGAACTCTGTACTGGCCTTTCTGGCTGGCTCACGGTACGGGAGCGCTTGAAAAGGCAGGTCATGAAGTTCTCTTCCTGGATTGCCCGGCGGAAGGAATTACTGAACATGACATGCTTCAGATGCTGCTTGAATTCAATCCGAAACTTACGGTAATTGATACTTCTACCCCCTCTATTTACAGTGATATCAGAATAGCCTCAATGATCAGCAGTTCTTTACCTGATTGCTTCATTCTGCTTGTTGGTACTCATGTCAGCGCTCTTCCTCACAAGTGTTTGCGCCTTGCTCCACGGGTCAACGCTGTCGCAATCGGTGAATACGATGACACCCTTGTTGATGTTGCGGAAAAACTCGACGGAGGCGGAGATCTTTCAAAGGTTCCTGGTCTCTGCCTGAATCTGAGGGGAGAACTCGTTGATACAGAGACAAGGGAAATGATAGAGGATCTTGATTCATTGCCATTCCTTGCTGATGTATACAGAAAACATCTCAAACCGGAAAACTATTTCTTCGCTGCGGCAAGATTCCCAAACGTAATGACAATCACAAGTCGAGGATGCCCGTATAAATGTTCCTTCTGTGTCTGGCCCCAGGTAATGCACAGGGAAAAGTACCGCGTACGCTCGGCGGAACATGTTGCGAAAGAGTTCCTGCTATTCCATGAATATTTTCCCCGGGTTCAGGAAATAGTTATCGAGGATGATACTTTTTCAATTGACAGCAAAAGAGTCGAAGAAATCTCGGAAGTTCTCATTCGAGACCGCAATCGAGTTCCCTGGACCGCCAATGTCAGGGCTAATCTCTCCCTGGAAGCAATGCGTAAAATGAAAGCTGCGGGCTGCAGGCTAATTATAGTCGGTTACGAATCGGGCTCTCAGAACATTCTTAACGCTGTTTCGAAGGGAACCACTGTCAGCCAGAACATGGAATTCGCCGAGAGGGCAAAGAAAGCACGCCTTCTGGTTCACGGATGCTTCATGGCCGGCAACCCCGGAGAAACGGCTTATACCCTTGAGGAAACTTTCCAGATGTCCCTGAAACTCGCTCCGGACACAGCTCAGTTCTTCCCTATTATGGCATATCCGGGAACCAGACTTTATAAACAGTACAGCAGAGAAGGAAGGCTGAGAACCCGGAACTTCGACCGCTGGGTAACTGAAGATGGTCTTCACAACTGCGTTGTTGACCTTCCCGGCCTTTCGTCAGAAACACTTGTGGAATGGTGCAATGAAGCCAGAAAACGTTTTTATCTACGTCCAGAATATCTTCTGTACAAAATCGTCCAGACAGTGAGACACCCTTTCACGGAGGGGAGAAGAACTATGCGTGCTTTTAGAACCTTCAGAAAGCACCTCTTCAAAAAAAATAAGACTGTTCATACAGAGGACAGCGGGAAATGAATCATGCTCCTTTCCGGATAATCACAGGACTGTTCCTTTCTTCCTGGCTCATCTGTCAGCCGTTTTTCATGGACATCCCTGTTTTTTTCCCTATTACTTCCGGCTTATGAACATCGCCGCGTTAGATGGTATATTAAAGACATTGTCCGGAAATCCCGTTGAAACCTGGAAAAAGAGGGCGAAAGGCAGAACGAACTGAAGAAGAAAAGGCTGTTCATTGGGCTTGCATTTGATGGAATGGCAATATTTGTATCCATGACTCTTGCGGCATGGATAAAATTCGATTCGGGTGTTTTTCCCGATTCGGTTTCTATTTCAAACAGCATGATATTCTCTGGAGCCCTATTGTCCATTCCTTTCTGGTGGCTGATCTTCGCAGCCTCAGGCTCCTACAGGCTGCACTGGGATATGAGCTGGGCTGATGAGATGAAACTTGTTGTTAAGCCAGTTACTACCGGATTCATAATATTCTTCTTCGGTGCTTTTCTGATATCGCCTTCAGCCTCTATAGGCAGATGGATAATCGTTTTCTATTACGCAATGCTCCTTCTCTTCGTTTTTACTTCGCGTGGCTGCACACGTATTCTGGAAAGAAGGCTGGCGAAGAAGGGCATCCTCGTCCGTCGGGCAGCAATAGTCGGAACTGGAAAAGAAGCCTCAAAACTTGAAATCTATCTTTCCAGGAACACTGCGCTGGGATACGATATAGTGGGTTTTGTAGATCCTCAGAAAGATGGCTCAGTGCAAACCGTTCAGGAGGATAGAATCATAGGCACTGTAAAGGATCTTTCTGTGATCATTAAAAATTTCTCCATACAGGAACTGCTTGTTACAATTGCTTCGAATTTTCATAACGATATTCTTTCTCTTCTTCTTCCTGCCACCGGAGAGGGTATCAGGGTAAAAGTTGTTCCTGATCTTTTCGATGTTGTTACGGGACATGTTCACAGTACCCAGATAATGGGGCAACCGTTCATGGAAATTTTGCCTGAACGACTGAGTTTCTGGCAGAAAGTTGTGAAGGTATGCATTGATTACATCATCAGCTTTGTTGTCCTTCTTACAGGTCTTCCTTTATGGCTGGTTCTTGCCCTGTTGATCAAACTGGAATCAAAGGGTTCCATATTCTACCGTCAGGAAAGGCTTGGAAAAGGTGGTAAACCTTTCAAGGTATTCAAGTTCAGAAGCATGGTTCAAAACGCCGAAAGGAAAAGCGGACCGGTCTGGGCTGGTAAGAATGACTCCAGAGTAACGCGCATGGGCAGATTCCTGAGAAAATCCCGCATCGATGAAATTCCTCAATTGATTAATGTCCTCATGGGAGAGATGTCCGTTGTTGGTCCAAGACCGGAGCGAGCTGTATTTGTAGATGAACTCAAGAAAATGTATCCCTTCTATCAGAAAAGGCTTACCATCAAACCGGGCCTTACGGGATGGGCTCAGGTCAAGCTCGAGTACGATACGGACATGGAAAGTGTGGCGAAAAAATTAAGATACGATTTTTTCTATATCGAAAATCAGTCAATTTTCCTGGACCTTGAAATTCTCGTACGAACACTGAATGTTGTTCTTACCGGAGCCGGAGCTCACTAGTATTCTGTCAACATCAGACTATTTGAAAGGAAAGATAAATGGCAGTACCCCTTCTCGATATAAACAGGCAGCATCGACCAATAATTGAAGATCTCCGATCGGTTTTTAACAAAGCTCTTGAAACATCAAGATTCATAAAAGGGCCTGATATGGAGCAGCTCGAAAAAGAATTTGCTGAATACTGCAATACCGAAAAAGCGGTTGGATGTGCTTCAGGAACGGATGCTCTTATCCTGGCCCTCATGGCTGTCGCTGTCAGGCCGGGAGATATTGTCCTGACCACCCCCTTTACTTTCTTCGCTTCCGCGGGAGCTGTTGTAAGGGCAGGAGGTATCCCTGTGTTTCTGGATATTCTTCCCGATTCCTTTAACATCGATCCTGATCTCCTGTCCGGATGGTTGACGGATAACTGTGCTGTCACAAGCAGGGGAGTTGTTGATAAAAATACAGGTACACGCATCGGGGCAGTAATGCCTGTCCATCTCTTCGGACAAATGGTCGACATGGACAGCATAATGTCAATTTGCAAAGATTGGCGCATTCCCGTCGTTGAGGATGCCTGTCAGGCTGTTGGAGCAAAGTGGTCAAATAAAAAAGCCGGTTCCTGGGGTGATGCCGGCTGCTTCAGCTTCTTTCCTTCCAAGAATCTTGGAGCCCTCGGTGATGGAGGCATGGTCACTACGAGCAATCCTGAAATTGCCGACAGAATAATCAGCCTCAGGGAACATGGCGGCAGGGGCTATATCCATGAAGAAGTGGGTTTCAATTCCCGTCTTGATGCTATTCAGGCGGGATTCCTCAGGGTCAAGCTGACACATCTTGAAAACTGGCATAAGGGAAGACGGAAGAATGCCCGTTTTTACCGCAGCGCCCTCAGGGAAGTTAAACAGGTTTCCACTCCTGTGATTAAAAAAGAAGCATGGTCCATTTACAACCAGTATACACTGAAGGTTTCTCAGCGAGATGATCTTCTTAATTTTCTCAGGGAACACGGAGTCGGATGCGCGGTCTACTACCCGGTGCCTCTTCACCTTCAGAAATGCTTTGAGTGTCTCGGTTACGAAGAAGGGGATCTTCCTGTCTCCGAGGCTGTTTCAAAGGAGGTTATTTCCATCCCGATCTTCGGGGAACTTACAGAAGATGAACTTATTGAGGTTGTCGAAACTATCAAAGCTTTCTATGCAAAAAGGGAATAAACTGTTTCGTGGAAGTATTATTCCCCTGATGTTTATATTCCTGCAGTTTTCAGAAGTAACTGGCGATGACTTCATTCATTTCATGATGGAGGATATTCATAACATGTTCTCCAGTGAGCCTTTGCTGGTAATTGGTCTTGGTGGGGCCGCTACAGCAGGGGCTTTCATCCTTGAAGATCATGGGGGCAACGGTTGCTTCATGGGAGATGGATATCTGAGATCTTGCTCAGAGGTGTGCGATAAAGCATTCGACCTGCCTCTTCTCGGCGCATCCTCAATCACGTGGGGAATCGGGGCTCTTTCGTCTTCCCGCGATGTTGAAGAAACCGGACAGATGCTCACCGAAGGGCTTCTTCTGTCATTCGGTATAACCGGTGCGATGAAATTTGCGACGGGCAGAACAAGGCCCGATGGCAGCAATACGAGAAGCTTCCCTTCGGGACATTCCTCCGGTACAGCCTGCGCTGCAGTGATACTCTGGGACAGGTACGGTGCCGGGGCCGGTATTCCGGCAGCAGCAGTTGCTGCTTTTACAGCCCTTTCAAGGGTAACCCTTGAAAAGCACTATCCCTCCGATGTAATTGCAGGAGCAGCCATTGGAATAGCTATGGGGCTTGCGGTCGCTGAGGCACATGAAGAAAGTCGGGCTTCCGGCCAGCAGATTCAGCCTGCATTGGGAATAACATGGAGCAGTGCCGGAGGATTTGGAGTATATTTCTGATATGAAAAACAGATTCAGAAGTTTAAAGTACGCTTTCAGGGGCATAGGAACACTTCTTGCAACTCAGATGAACGCAAGGATACATCTGTTTGCTCTTATTTTTGTTATTACAACCGGCTTCCTTGTGGACCTTGATTCTGGGGAGTGGGCTCTTGTTACCCTTGCTGTTGCAATGGTTCTGTCCGCGGAAGCCATGAACAGCGCTCTCGAATTCCTCGCGAATCACACGGCACCCGAATGGCACGATTCAATCCAGAAGGCAAAGGATCTGGCAGCAGCCTCCGTACTGCTTGCGGCAGCAGGTGCTCTTGTCATAGGATTACTTGTATTCATACCCCATTTCTGATAGAATCCAAAGCTGAACAAGGAGAGTTAAGATGTTAGACAGGGTACTTCTTAGAAATGAGCCGGACAAGGTTCGAGAAGCGGCCGAGAACAAGGGTGAACCCTGCCCGATAGATGAATGGCTGGAGCTTGATGAAAAAAGACACCAGCTCCTTACTGAAACTGAAGATCTGAGAAAACGCAGAAATGAACTTTCAAAGGAAGTCTCATCCCTGAAAAGGGAGGGAATAAAGGCGGATGGCCAGATTATTGAAAGCAGGGATATCGGCAAAAGAATCGGTTCTATTGAGAAGGACCTGAATGTGACATACACTCGGATGAGTGAACTTGAACTTTACTTTCCCAACATTCCGGACACTGATGTTCCCATCGGCCGGGATGAAACCTCCAACCAAATTGTTAAGACAGTCGGGGAAAAACCTTCCTTCGATCATGCCCCCCTTCCCCACTGGGAGATCCTCGGAGGATTGCTGGACCAGGAAGCTTCCGGATCGATAGCAGGATCGAATTTTATTCTTCTCCGGGGCTGGGCTGCCTGGTTACAGAGAACTCTTATCAGCTGGATGATGGATTTCAACTTCCGGGCCGGAATGGAAGAGATATGGCTTCCTTTCATCGCTAACCGCGAAAGCATGACTTCCACCGGACAGATCCCGAAACTTGAATATGACATGTACCATATCGAGAAGGATGATCTCTTTCTTGTTCCCACGGGGGAGGTTCCCCTTACTAATATCTACCGTGATTCCATACTGCAGGAAAAAGACCTTCCCATCAAGATATTCGGTTACTCTCCGTGTTTCAGGCGGGAGGCGGGAAGTTACGGCAAAGACACCAGAGGGCTGAACAGGGTTCACCAGTTCGAAAAAGTCGAAATGGTCCGTATGGTAAAGCCGGATAATTCCGAGGCGTCGCTTACGGAAATGACCTATCATGTGGGAAATATGCTGGAACTGCTTGGTCTTTCTTACAGGGTGTCCCTTCTCTCAACGGGCGACCTGAGCTTTGCTGCTGCTAAATGTTATGATTTTGAAGTATGGTCCGCCGGTCAGGAGAAATGGCTTGAAGTATCCTCGGTTTCAAATTTTCGCGACTTTCAATCCAGAAGAGGCATGATTAGATACAAACCTTCTGGAGGAGGAAAACCCCGATATGTCCATACTCTCAATGGTTCGGGACTGGCGCTTCCAAGAATAATGGCAGCTCTTATAGAGAACGGTCAGACCGAATCCGGAAAGGTAGCATTACCAAAAATCCTTGCAGAAAGAACAGGAATTAAAGTTCTGGGTTAAATTTTCCATATATGGCGGGACGGGCTTGAAAGCCCGTCCCTGGCACCAGCGGAATACAGGCGTCAGTGTGAACTCACCTGTATCTGCATCGCAGAACATTCCTCCATGAAAGCCCTGGCCACAAAACGACCTGCAAGGGCTTCTAAAGAGTGGGGATCTCTTCGGAGGGCACATTCATAGAGTGCAAACGCCGTAATGTAGTTCCCATCATCCATTGCCTCTCTGGCAATACTGACATAATTGTCAACATTGGCAGGGCAGGAGGATAGTGTTACACTGGCCAGTATTACCGACGGCAGAAGCGCTACCAGTATGATTGGTATCAACCTCATCATGAGCACCCCCTCAATCTGGCCGGGGTTCCCCCCGGACAGACGTCTGGTAACCCGGCTGTCCTTCCCTGTTTCCAGGGCTGGGATCCGTGGCTTTGCGTCCCGGAGTCTCCCCCGGTTTGCATTGAGTCAAACGGTAACCCGGCTGTCCTTCCGCTTTCCCCTGAAGCGTCTGGGACCCGTGGCTTTGCGTCCCGGAGTCTCCCCCGGTTTGCATGACGGTGCTCTACCGCCAGTTAATATTCTTGCGATTAATTTTACTGATGTAAAGAGAGGTAGATATATATGCAGGGGATCGTAGCACTGATGATCCGTTATTTTCTGAAAAACCTGTCGTACAGATCCATGAAAATCCGCCTTGCTGTCATTTCGCTTTTCGTCGCAGCTTTTCCGGTCAGAACATTTCTCAGCTGCCGCAGAACCCTTAATGGATGAAAGAACAGTCTCGTTGTATAGAAATTCAGATAAATTCCCAATCTGTACCTGTTCAACCGTTTATAATCCTTTCTCCACAAAGGGGAGAAACATAGTTCATCGTATTCACTGAACCCCTGCAGAGATGGTTCGTTCATAGCTTCGGTTTCCGGGAATGGTGTTAGAATCGGCATTATTACCTCATCTACGCCTTTCCTTGCAAGATGGTTGATGTATCTTTTAGTCTGCTTCCTGTCCCCGTTGGTTTCACCGGGATACCCAGTTACAAAAAAAGTACATGTACTGGTTCCCATGGAAGCAGCCTTCTGAATGAGATCAGGCACCTTCTGGATGTTCGCGGTTTTACCCATAAGCTCCAGTACCTTCTCGGATCCTGTTTCCGGGGAAAGGGAAAAGTATCTGCAACCCGCCCTGATCATAAGGTCAAGCAGTTCGTCATCGATGGTTTCCATCTTGAGCCCGGAGGGAAAGCAGAATGTTATGCCGTAATCTCTTTCTATGAGACCCATGCATATTTCTTCAACTCTCTGCCTGCTTATGGCAAAATTCTCATCCTGAATATGAAAATCCCTTACATCGTATTTGTCAATATGATATCGGATTTCTTCCAATACTCTTTCGGCGGATTTTGATATCCATCTTCCGTTACACATAGCTGGTGCCTGACAGAAGGAACAGGTGTAAGGACAACCTCTCGAAGTGAGTATGTTCATGTATCTGCCTGCGAACGGTCCATGGCTGTAACCAAGCTTCCAGTAATTTTCAAGTGGAAGCAGATCAACCGCGGCAAAGGGCTGCGCATCAAGATCTGTTGTGTAAATTTCCTTTCTCCTGTTGACCCTCTTCTTCGAAGCAAGTCCATCTATGGAATCCGTACTTTCTCCATTTTCAAGACAGTTCACCAGCTTCGGGAGTCTTTTTTCTCCTTCACCAAGAACAACATAATCCGCTCCTCCCTCAATGAATTCATCGGGAAGGAAAGTAGCGTGGTATCCTCCGACAATAACAGGTGTTCCTGGTGATTCCTTCTTTATAGCTCTGATTATGTGAAGGGCCATGGAATGCTCCGTGGCACAATGAACAGAAATTCCTGGGATGAAGCCTGATCTGGCAATGCGGGAAGCTATCTCCGGAGGAGTCAGCCCCCTGGCCCTGTAGTTTTCCCTGAACGAATAAAACCTGTGCGGGGCAAGTCCATAGGCATCGAGAATATCCGTTTCTATACCGGTCTGCCGCACCGATCCCGCAAGGTAAGCCAGCCCCGCGGGTATGCCTGGAATACTGCCGTAGAAATCTTTCTTAAGGTGTACCACCGGGGGTCGTATCAGAATCAGTTTACTCACTTTTACTCAATTCCACCTTTTTATCAGCTGTTGCATGTGCTTCTTCCGGTTGTCTGCTGTACTTCGAAGTGGCGATGAGAAGGAATCCCCTTACGTATTTTGAAAGATCAAAAAAGCTGCTTATACTTCTTATCTTTTTCCATATGAGCTTCGGCCTCATGTAGAATTTCCGATGCCCCCTCTGGATGAGGTACTTTATCTGTTCTTCCGTCATGCCTTCGGGGACAAAGGAAACATTCTTGAAATTGAATCTGTTCTTCGTGAATTTGGCCGGAGTGATTTTACCTGCAAGAAGGTTTTCGTACACTTCCGTTCCGGGCAGGGGTGTAAGATTTACGAAAACAGCATAATCAAGGGGAATTGAACATGCGAACTCAATGGTCTGCAGACCCTCCTCATATGTCTCTCCGGGTATGCCGAACATGAAGGTCCCGTAAGCTTCTATTCCAACTTCTGCCGTAAGATTAACCGCTCTTTTTATCTGCTGAATTGTTGTCCCTTTCTTAAGTGTATCAAGATTTTTCTGCACGCCGGATTCAATACCGTAAAGTACTCTCCAGCAGCCGGCTTTCTTCATCTCCTCAAGCAGTTCTCTATCGATGCTGTCAACCCTGGCGTTAACCGCCCAGTCGATTCTTAGATCTCTTTCTATCATTTCCCGGCAGAATTCCATTGCCCTTTTTCTTGAAAGGGTGAAAGTGTCATCCCAGAAGGCTATATCAGTAACTTCATGTTCCCTGTAAAGTATCTCGATTTCGTCAGCGATATTCGATGCCGACCTCATGCGAACATGCCTGTCTGTATGGCAGAATGTACACTGATACGGACATCCTCTTGCACCGATGATATTTGCATGTGGCAAACTCTTGTAGAAAGTAGGAGAGGGCTTGTAAGATGCTATATCAACAAGCTCATGGGACGGGAAAGGAAGGGAATTGATATCTTCCGTTATAGCTCTTGGTTCGGTAGTTACAAGGCACCCGTTCTTTTTGAACATGAGCCCTTTCACTTTTTCAGGAGATCCTTCTCTTTCGATGCAGGAGGCCAGCTCACGCATGGTGTATTCTCCCTCACCAATGGCAATTATGTCTATTCCACTGCATTCTTCAAAACATTTTTCTTTCCAGAGAGTAGGGTGTATGCCTCCAGCTACTATCAGGATTTCGGGAAATCTTTTTTTCAGCTTATTCAGCATCCATCGTGAATTTTCCCAGTCTACACTGGTAAGAGTTACTCCTATTATTCCAGGTTTTATTTCGCTGATTTTTTCAATCGCCTCATCCAGAGAATAGAACAATCCTTCAAGGTAAGTAACTTCGTGACCGTCTTCTTTCATAAATGGAGCAAGATACAATAGAGAAGGTGATGGTACTACATTTACCAGAGGTTTTATTTTCAGCCATTTGAATGGAAAACGGCGGACATTCATAAAATCATGCTGGTCCTGCTCCCAGACAGCCGGCATGGTCATAAGTACTATTTTCAATTTAACGTCTTTCATATTATGAACAATATTCAGTGCCAAATTTCACAGCAGGAGCAAAATATACGTTATCAGGGCTCCTTTACAAATCCTTGAGAAACATGCAGGCTGATACTTTCCTGTAAGCGTTCCCTTAGTTATCATCGGTATCTGAATAAGATGAAATTCACATCAAGAACATTTCCTCTTCGCTAAGGTGGGTTACACTGAGAACTGCAGAAAAAATATCCGTGGTAATCCCCGCCTACAATGCGGAAGCTACCCTGGGCAGCTGCCTTGATTCTCTGAAGAAGCAGACAGTAAAGCCTTTTCAGATCCTTCTTGTGGATGACTGTTCATCTGACAGAACGGTTTCCATGGCATCCGATGCAAATATCGAGGTTTTATCTCTTCTCAGCCGCAGTGGCCCGGCTATGGCAAGAAATGCCGGCGCGGAAAAAGTTGAAGGAAACATAATACTCTTTCTTGATGCGGATGTAACGATTCCTGCTGATCTCATCGAAAGAATATACTGCTATTTTCGCACTGACAGCAGTGCTGTTGCCGTTCAGACACTCTACTCTCCCTATTGCCCTGCTGAAGATCTGGTTTCAAAGTATCAGAATTTCTACTATTTCCATGGTCTTGCCAGGAGAAAGGAACCTTACACCGCTACTTTCGCTACCTGGTGCGCGGCTATCAGGAAGAAGACCTTCTTTGAAACCGGCGGTTTCAATACAAGCATTCCAGAACCAACCGTTGAGGACGAGGAGCTGGGTTACGAAATAGCTGATCGAGGACAGAATATCGTACTCGCAAAGGATATTCAGGTAACCCATCTTGCATCGTATACTGTGTCTCAGTTTGCAAGGCGCAGACTTCGGATGGCTAAAGCTCAGGCGAAAAGCGGCTGGAGATCTATCCGGGACAGGATGATTAAACGGTACGTCAATTTCAGAGAGACCGGAACCCATCATAGCAGATGGGTGGTACTGAGTATACTGCTTGTACTGTCTGCAGGTTTTACTTTGCTTACTTTCCTTGCTGGATTGGCTCTTGGGATACCCGTTCCTTCCTGGCTTCCGGTTGCTGCCATTGCCGCCATTGTTCTTTCTTTCCTGTGCCACTTGAAATTCTTTTGGTATGCTGTTTCTTTTTTCGGATTGAAGATTCTGCCCGGTTTCTTACTTCTGTGCTTTCTGGATATGACTATTCTCGGGTGGGGAGTGATACTGGGAACGGTTCAGTTCCTGTCAGGAAAACACTACTGACTCATATCCTTCCAAAAATATATTTGATCACTGTGTGTAGAACCGAAATCCCGTATGGAACAGGTTTAAGGCTTGAAAAACCCTCTCCGTGAATTGTAGGAATAGGGATTTCTTTTATACTCAGCCCCTTTCTTATCGCTCCCACAAGCATCTCCGAATCGAAATTAAATGTATTTGAATAGCTTCTGTACGGTATTTCTTCAAGGGCTTTCCTGCTGTAAGCCTTGTAACCGCTGTGATAGGAAGTAAGTTTCCGTTTGAAAACAAAATTTTCAAGGGCATTCAGCCATACGGTTCCGTAATACCTTGTCATGGACATCCCGCCCCTTCGCATATCTCCATAAAGAATTCTGCTGCCCCCTACAACATCGATATTTTTTTCAAATGGTGTAAGCATCGGCATCAGGTATTCGGGAGGATATTGTCCATCCGAATGAAGCATCACCGCGATATCGCCATCGTTTTTCAGTATCCAGTCAAAAGCGGTTTTCTGAACCCCTCCGTAACCGCGGTTTTCCCTGTGCTGAATGAGAAAAATCTTAGGGAATTCCTTCTTCAGACTGAGTGTAAGATCAGCAGTACCGTCAGATGAACCATCATCTATAACAAGTATTGCATTCAGGATTTCCATCACCCCGGATGGAATATCTCTGATCACATCCTCCATAAGCTGTTCTGCATTGTATGCGGGCATGTAGCATACGATTTTTGATTTTTCCAGAATACAATCCTTCACTGATGAACTTCTGCCGAATCAGACATATACAAATATGCATAGTATTTCATGTTCCTGGTAGGCTCGATGGTTTCCGATCGATCCTGTGTCCATGGCTCTATATGAAAGCTATGTCCATCGAACCAGTACAGGTACGGATTTCTTCCGGGATAGGCCTGCATGAACTGAAGGTCCTCTTCGGGTGTCTGATGAGCACAGTAGATTATTTCTTCGTCAAGAAAAGGGGAATTGTAGTTCATGCCACTGCAAAAGTTGGGGTAACCAAGCTGTCCGGCCTGCATGAATACTGTTGCGGGAGTTTCAACGGAACCGCAAGCCATTATTTCAGCCTGTCTGTCAATCGTATGCAATGGTCCAGATCTGAGTTCTATTCCCTCCGGGATATAAATGAAAAGCGTGATCATAAACAGAAACAGAACAGCAACAGCCACAGCGTTGCTGCCTTCTATCCCTTTTCTCTCTCTGGCATACCTTACAGCTTCCCTCAAACCCAATGCGGAAAGAAGCATAATAATCGGCAGGAATGTGAAGTAATGTCTTGGCCCATAATCAATTGCGGGGTAGTAATGGAGTAACATCAGAAACATGATCAGTATTAGAGGTAAATAAAGCCAGAGCACGCGCCTTTCAATTCGCGAATAACCAAGGGCAAGAAGCATCGGAAACAGGGACAGGAATGGCCAGCCGAACATTATCGTGCTTCCGTTTCCCATCTGTCTTACTACGTTGAGCAGCCCTCTTAAGGGTGTGTGGGCGTAATCTCCGTATTCGGGGAACCAGGCCTTGTCCGGGCCAAAACCTATCAGTTTCCCCCCCCTCACCAGGTCGTACCCGGCATGAAGGGGGTTTCCGGTATAGTAGCTGTTCGACAGCAGAAAAAGAGAGAAGGGTACTGCGGCGGCGGCAGCCACCGGGGCAAGAATCCGCAGCCACCTGCCCCTGCACCCGACTACAACCGCAAGTGGTATGAAGAACAGCCAGACAAGTACAGGATAGGGCTTCGTGGTGAACGCAAGTCCCAAAAGAAAACCGCCTGCAAGCCCATACGAGACCGATCCTCCCTTTACCCTTCTGGAAATCATGTAAAGCGACCATGTAATCAGCAGCAGGTTCGTATTGTGAGCCATGAAGGTAGTTGTCATGAAAAGGAAAAAAGGAGACAGTAGAAGCAGAATAGAACTGATCCTGGCTATCATCTCCCCGGCCCAGAGCCTTACAAGCAGGAAGATCCCGATAAGAGACAATAACCCTTCAATGGGGCCAAGCAGAGGAGCTGCGCCGGCGGCTGTGAATGGTGCCATCAACAGGGAATGGAAGGGGGTATAGACTATGAACCAGAGATTATCCCTGAATACAAAATGACGGAATGGAAAATATGTCATTGGGTTATCTACGTCAGGCGCGGGAGCTGCCAGGTATCCGGAAGCGTATATTTTTGACTGGAAAAAGTATGCGGCTTCATCCACTCCCTTCGGAATCCCTTCCAGGGGCCCATAAACCATCCAGACGGAAAAGATCGATAGAATTATCAGCAGAAGCCCAAGAAACCTGACAGAAGACAATTTGCCTATTTTACACATTATCAATTTAACGAGGTCGTGGTCAGTACTTCCGGCAATACAGAAAGCGAAACAGACAATTGCAGGAATCAGCAAAAAGAACTGAATAACCTTATCCAGCGGTCCTCTCGGGATAACTTCAATATATCTATAAATAAAAAAGAGAATTGTTAGAATCAGACCTGTCAGCATAAAGAATCTGGACTTCAAATCAGTATTTCCTACCGGCCAGATACATTACAACTCCGCTCAATACGGCAGGCAGTATAAGCATGAGATCCGGCAGAGTCATGAGTGATGCAAGGAAACCTCTCATACCTCCCTTACTGACAGATGCGAACCAGAATCCGGCATGGCCAGCGGCCAGGATTGAAAAACCTGCAGCAGCAAGCCAGATTCCAGCTGCCCAACCGGCGATGAATGCGGCAAGTCCCGCGATCATTATCCAGATTCCAACTGCCCCGGAAAGAACAGGCAGCATTTCAAGAGGTGTTGCCATCGAAACGGAGGGGGCCGCATGGGTTGAATCTCTTCTGAGGAAATAGAGAACCTTCGATTTCATCATATTCAATTCGTACCCCATCAATTCTCCAAAAGTATATTCCCTCATATGGTAAACCTCTATTTCGGGAGCCATGAGAATCCTGCTCCCCGCACCAACAAGCCTTGCCGCAAAATCAGCGTCCTCTACGGTAGCTCCGGGAATTTTGTCGTCAAATCCTTCCATTTCCTGAAAAAAGGATCTTTTCACGGCAAAGAAGAACGTTCCGCATCCCGTAATGTATCTGTTCCTCATTCTCCTGGTAAAAGTATAGTAGTAGTAAAAATTCTTGTAGAATGTGGCCGCGTGGCTGCCCGCCGCTATCGGACTGTATGTGGCCTGAACAGCCTGGGAATCCTGATCGATGCGCTTCTGAAGCTTATCCCTCCATCCAGCAGGAGCAACGGCGTCACTGTCTATGAACAATACCCATTCTCCCGAAGCAGCAAAAGCTCCCGTATTTCTTGCCCCTGCAGCGCCGGGATTACCGGAACTGGCAATTACCTTCGCGCCGAGGCGGGAGGAAATTTCCTTTGAACTATCCCCGGATCTGTCATCTACGACTATCAGTTCGTCCCCACTTCGTAATTCCTTAATCAGCGGTTCCAGAACCACTTCTATGGTTTTCTCGCTGTCATGAACGGGAATTATTATTGAGATCGATGTACTGTTTTTTTCCATAGGGCAGAAATCTGCTCTCCAACCATCTGAAGTAGACTGAAAGCTCCGTGAAACATCGCCCTTACCTGGAAGGGTGACATGATATTCATCAACCTGTAAATAAGGAATTTCGGCCTGAAAAAGTACCTGATGTAAGCCAGTCTCCTGAGCTCCATGATTTCGTCGGCAGTCATGGAAAACGGAACAAAACAGGGACGGTCAAGCAACATTCCCTGGTCCGCGAGTCTTTCCGACATCGTCCCGAAAAAACCCTTCTTAACCCCTTTGTAAAGGGGCGTTCCGGGAAATGGAGTAATGGGAAAGAATTCCACGGTAAAGGAACCAAGTTCCTTTGCAAATTCTATTGTTTTAAGACCATCTTCAAAGGTCTCTCCGGGAATCCCGAAAATGTAGGTTGTGTGTGTCTTGATTCCAACGCTGTGTGTAAGTCTTATTGCGTTTCTGATCTGATCAATTGTCTCGTGTTTTTTCAAAGTATCCAGATGCTTCTGCACACCGCTTTCAACTCCGTAGTTTATGCACCAGCATCCTGCTTTCTTCATTGCTTTGAGAAGAGGTTTGTCTACGGAGTCCGCCCTGCAGGAAACCCACCATCGTATTTTCATCCCTCTTCTTACTATTTCCTCACAGATCCCGTAAACATGAGGGTGATCAAAGGTAAAATGCTCGTCCCAGAATTTGATTTCCCGGGTTCCGTAATTGTTGATGTAGTACTCAATCTCATCAACTACACGTACAGGATCACGAAGGCGGATTCTGTCTCCGTACATCTTGTAGCAGTAAAGGCAGCTTCCATTGCAGCCTCTGCTTGCAAGCATCTGCATTGCCGGAACAGTTGAAACCTGTTCAAAACTCGGGTAGTAGCGGTCCATTTCGCAAAGGTCAACCGCAGGAAATGGTAATTCATCGAGATTATCAATAATCTTCCTCGGAGGAGTTCTATAAAGCTTTCCTTCGTCCTTTATCAGCAGACCTTTTACTTCCTTCAGGTTCCCCCCGGATTCCACTGTTTCCATCAATTCTCTGGATGTCATTTCTCCCTCACCGATGACGATGGCATCCAGCGCTTCCGTACTTTCCATGAGAGCTTCCGGCATGGCAGTTGCGCCATGCCCGCCAATAAATGTAAAGATATATGGAATGGATCCCCTTACTTCCTCAATGAAAGGTTTCGCCTTGTCCCAGAGAAGGCTTATAACGTACACACCTAAAGCTTCGGCTTTGAATTCAACGGTTTTCTTCACCATCTCTTCGTTCGTGTAGAAAAAACCTTCCAGAAAAAGTATTTCATGACTCGCATCGCGCAGAACTGCTGCTATGTACTGCAGTCCCGGGGTTGGCCAGCATCCGGAGATCCCGCGCGTATCCTTTGCTCGTATGTCATCAGGACCCCACGGAGGAACAACAAGAGCTATTCGCAAAACAATTCCTTCCTTTACATGGAGGTTTCTATCACAGGGGGTATATCATACAAAACTAACAGCAACCGGCCAGAAATGTATAATAGCAATATGTCAAGCTAAATAGCAATACAGTATGAATTCCCTTAAAGGTTAATTGATAACTCGTTATCTATTTACTATAATTCACTGTAAGAATACGAAAATATTATTCAGCATACTGTTTCCGAAGGCATCTTATTACTGAACCGTTTTTTACCTTGATTGGATCATAGAAGTATGAAAGTTCTTATTACTGGCGGAGCGGGATTTATAGGCTCCCATCTTGCGGACCTGCTCATTGAAAATGGATACACCGTAAGAGCCCTGGACAACCTTGACCCTCAGGTACACGGTGAAAAAGCGGGCAGACCTGATTATCTCCATCCGGAAGTTGAACTTCTCGTTGGTGATGTAAGGAACCACAGCGATGTCAAAAGAGCTCTTGAAGGATGCGGAATGCTTGTCCATTTTGCAGCGGCTGTAGGCGTCGGTCAATCGATGTACATGATGGAGCATTACACTTCTGTAAATTCTCTCGGTGCTGCTGTAGTTCTTGAGGAAGCTGTAAAAAAACGAAAGACACTGAAGAAAATGCTCGTTGCCAGTTCCATGTCCATCTATGGAGAGGGTTTTTACAAATGCCCCGATTGCGGTCCCTTTGCTCCTGTTCTCAGACCGGATAAGCAGCTTGTCCAACGCCAGTGGGAATTGAAATGCCCGAATTGCGGGAAACCTGCAGAACCAATTCCCGTTCCCGAAACAAAACCCCTCTATCCCACTTCGATCTACGCGATAAACAAAAGGAGCCAGGAGGAGATGTTTCTTGCTGCGGGCCAGGCGTACGGGATTCCGTCCGTTGCAATGCGTTTTTTCAATGTCTACGGGACCCGTCAGGCTCTTTCAAACCCCTATACGGGCGTAGGAGCCATCTTCGCCTCAAGGCTCCTGAACGATAACCCTCCTGTCATTTTTGAGGATGGCCTGCAAAGCCGAGATTTCATTCACGTTAAAGATCTGGTCAGAGCCTGCCTGATGGCGCTTGAAAGCCCGTCTTCAAGTTATCAGACTCTGAACATCGGCACAGGAAAACCAACTACCATTCTGGAGATAGGAAGTGCTATTGCCAGAGAGCTCGGAAAGCCCTCCGATGATTTCATTGTAAAGAACCAGTTCAGGGCAGGGGACATAAGACACTGCTTTGCGGACACATCGCGCACAGAAAAGATTCTTGGTTTCAGCGCGGAGATAGAATTCGGTCAGGGTGTCAGGGATCTCTGCAACTGGGTTAAGACTTGTACTTCTTCAGATATGGTGGATATAGCTACCGATGAACTTGAGAAACACGGTCTAACCAAATAGCTATTCCTTCTGTCAGGTGAGCTGAAATACTTCCGGGTTCAGATGAACGTGCATATCATTAAGAAGGTTCAATTTGTACTTAATAGGTTACCGCAAGCCCGGCGAGTATCATACTTCTTGAAATATCAAGGGGGATTGAGAACTGAAAAAGTATGGATTCGGGAATGTATGTTCTACTCTCGTTCGGGCTTCCCGGAGACTTCAATTCGTACTTGCAGCCAATTCGAATACATGAAAAGCATGTGTTACCCACCAGATCCCAGTCGTGCGAGCCATCCTGAGATTCGGGAATATTGGCAAGATCGGGACCATACCCGATATCGCTTCCTACAAAAACCTCAAGGTTCCGATCGAACCTGCGGCCGGCGCACAAAGACAATCTGGGAAGCATTACCTGAACGGGAATCACGTAGTTCATATTTACCATGGCGGATACCGCTGTTGCGCCCGTCGGGTCCATGAAGTTGTATTTCACCATTGGGCCTACTCCGTAACCGAAGGATGAAATCCCCAGATCGATTCTTTCGGTTGCTCCGATAGCAAAATCTGCGGTGGGATAGGTTTCAAGATAATCAACTCTACTGTCTTCGGCCTCGCGTTTTGATTCAGCCGAGAAATATGCGTGTAGGGTAACCCCACCGGTCATAGTGATATGATCTTTCCCAAGCGTGTGAGCTCCTTGCATTACTCCATAGTAACATGATGAAAACAGAAGCACAAAAAACATGAATGTTAAAATCATTTTGAGCATTTCAACTCCTTTTGTAAGTTACGTAGAAGATACATTACCAATTCTAATAGGCAAAGTCTAAAAGAAACTGGACTGAAGTGGTTAAATATAGTATCTGTTGAATCGCAAGAAATTAACTTACAGGGAGGATAGCATGGGAAAGAGAATTGCATTTGTACTCAGTGGCTGCGGGGTTAAGGACGGTTCTGAAATACATGAAGCCGTTGCCGCTCTTATCGCCCTGGACAGGGCGGGTTACGAAGTCATCTTCACCGCGCCGGATATTCTGCAAACTGCCACGGTTGACCATAGCTCAGAGAAACCTGAAACGGAGGCCAGAAACGCGCTGACGGAGGCCGCCAGAATTGCAAGAGGCAACATCAAACCTCTCTCGGATCTTGATCCTTGGGATTACGATGCCGTGCTGTTCCCCGGGGGGTTCGGGGCAGCCCTTACGCTGTGCTCTTTCGCGTCTGACGGCCCTGAATGTTCCGTAAATCCGGAAGTGGAAAATCTTATAAAAGATGCCCGTCAATCCGGAAAACCAATTGCGGCAATGTGTATAGCTCCCGTAATACTTGCAAGGACCATCCCGGGGGCAAGGCTGACCATCGGAAACGATCCGGGAACAGCCAATGCCATTAACGCCATGGGCGCCGTCCATGTGGATTGCCGCGTGAACCAATCCGTTGTTGATATCGAAAGAAGACTGGTAACAACACCGGCTTATATGCTCGCGAGCGGTCCGGCGGAGGTTTTTGAGGGTGCGGTAAGCATGGTTGAGAAGCTGGGGGAGCTTTTCTGACTCCTCGCG
>JAUVLV010000010.1 GCA_030600545.1 Candidatus Aegiribacteria sp.
GCATCGGGCGGAAACATATACGCAGGAAGATATCATGTATTCCCGAATTCGGGTGCTGCCTACATCCAGGACAAGATGGAATACAGGGGAATGATAGTTAACGCCGGACTCCGCTTCGACTATTATGACTCGAACTTCGACGAATATCCCGCGGATATCACCGATCCAATAATTCCCGGAACGGAGCCAGGAACACCCGGACACATCAAGAATCCGATAAGCGTTCCTGTCAAATACCACCTGAGTCCCCGCGTGGGATTCTCACATCCGATAACCGAGCGCGATGTGCTTCATTTCACTTATGGTCACTACTTCCAGACCCCTGACTTCGATAACATGTTCAGTGGTTCAAACTACGACCTTTCCGGTGCGTTCCCCGTCGTTGGAAACCCGGATCTTTCGGCCGAGGAAACGATTTCCTACGAAGTCGGCGTGAAGCATCAGTTCGATGATGTCACAATGATAGATATCACCGGTTATTACAAAGACATCACAGGTCAGCTCGACATGCAGAACAACTTCTACAGTGCTGTCGATGCCTATGACCTCTACATCAACGCTGATTATGGAAACGCAAGAGGAGCCGAGCTCACTTTAACCAGGCGTCCCAGCGACTTCTGGTCAGGCAGCGTCAACTACAGCTATTGCATCGCTATGGGTAAGAGTTCTTCTGCAGGGCAGAACTACACTTACGTATGGGCGAACTGGATAATTCCCAAGAAGGAATCTCCTCTCGACTGGGACCAGAGGCATACTATCAACGCAGACTTTGATTACCGTATTCCACAGGGTGAAGGACCAAGAATTGGTGACACACCTTTCCTTGAAGGATTCGGTGCTCATGTCTCATGGTCCTACGGAAGTGGATTCCCATACGATGAAGACGCCCAGGGAACTGCCATGCCTGAGATCAACGGTAAAAGGTATCCATGGACCATGACGACTACTCTGAAGGTCAACAAGAACTTCTGGATTGGTTCAGTAACACTCAATGCCTACTGTCAGATCAACAATCTGTTCAACAGGCAGAATATCAATACGATTATTGATACAGGATGGTACGATGCTGACCAGGATGGTGATGGTGAGCCTGATCATGATCCGACTGGCAGGATGAGTAATCCATATGTATTCAGCCAGCCTCGTGCGATAAAGTTTGGTCTGGGATTTGAATGGTAAATTGAATTCTTCCGCTCAGTAACAGCTGTACAGCTAATGCTGAACGTAAAGAAGGAGTGATAATAGATGCGAAAATTTCTGCTACTGTTCCTCTTGATTACTGCCCTTGTATGGGCACAGTCGGAGGAATCCAATCCCGCTGAAACCGCAGATGAAGCTATTGCGGCGGAGATTGAAGGTGAACAGGCTGAACCGGCAGAAACCGTTCAGGAGGAATCGGTTGTTGAAGAAACAGTCGACGAAACTCCGGAAGGTGAAGAAGTTGAACGGGCACAGAGCGCCAGCATGGATCTGATGGATCTATTCTTAGCAGGCGGACCTTTTATGTACCCTCTTCTACTCGCTTTGCTTATCGGTATAGCCGTGACGGTCGAGAGGTTCATTTCTTACAGAAAAGTTAAAGTAAGTGTTGGCCCCTTCCTCGAAAAAATAGGCGGATTCATCCGCAAAGGAAATGTTAAGGGAGCCGAAGAACTGTGCGAACGCACAAGAGGCCCTGTAGCTGCAATAATGCACGCAGGCCTTCTGCGCCACGATAAAGGGCTTGAAGCAGTCGAAAAGGCTGTTGAGAGTTCAGGCGGAATTGAGATGGCATATCTTGAAAAGGGTATTGTCGTACTTGCCTCGGTATCGAGTATTGCCCCTATGCTGGGTTTCCTCGGAACCGTCTCAGGTATGATAAGAGCCTTCGGTGAAATTGCCGCCGCAAAGAACGTTGAAGCAAGTCTTGTTGCTGGTGGTATACAGGAAGCCCTGATCACTACCGCGACAGGTCTTACAATAGCAATCCCGATCCAGATGGCACATAACTACTTCATATCCAGGATCGGCAAGTTCGTGATCGATATGGAAGAAGCCAGCATATTCCTTGTGGATACACTGGCTGAAATGGAGCACTTGAAGCAGCTTTAAGGAGCATTGATGCGGATACGTAACAGACCGAGAGCAAGCGGGGCTATACCCGATTCCTCAATGTCCGACATTGCGTTCCTGCTGTTGATTTTCTTCCTGGTCACAACGACCTTCGAAGTTCAGAAGGGCATATCCTACAAACTTCCGAAAAAGCCCGACATAGAAACCGTAGAGGTTGTAATTGACGAATCTAACAGGCTTGTCATGACCATTAAGCAGTGGGGAGCCCATGAGTACGTGGTACTGATAGATCAGGCTCCACCCGAGGGCCCGCTGCGCAGAGCAAGGGCTGGAGAAGATGTAAGTCTCCAGGATACAACTCTGCAGAATGGTATAAGAACACTGGCTGCGGACAGGGCTGAGCCCATAGATGCAGTTGAAGACAGGCTTATGAACAACCTGGAAGTAGCAAAAGGTCTTCCTTCTGGAACTTTCAGTTCCCTTGAAACTGCCATTGCCGCAGAGAATCTGGTGCCCCTGATTCGTCCCGGTATTATCAGGACATATCTCGGCGCTGATACTCCAATGGAAGATACCCCCATTTTCGGAGAGGTAGCCTTTGGAGATACCCTGGTACTCTCAGACGCGAGACAGGGAGAGATTGCATCCGCGGTTAGAGAGAGCGAGCTTGTTGTTATTCTCAAGTTCTTCCCTGACTGTGATTACGAGGGCATGGTTCATGCTCTTGATGTCCTCCGCATGAATGGCGTGAGCAGGACAGGTATCACAATTCAGGAGCGGATGGGAGGTGGCGCATAATGAAGTTCAAGAGCAGGATGAAGGTTGGAAGCACTATCTTCACAGGAACAATGGCTGATATTGTATTTCTTCTTCTGGTGTTCTTCATGGCTACCACCCTCTTCAAAGAAGACGGAGGACTCAGAGTCCGCTTCCCACAGGCGCATTCACAGGTAATGAGTGAACTGGGAAAGCAGTTCCTTACCGTGACCGTCTGGATAAAGCAGGTTGAACCGGGGAATGATGACAGTGAACTCGTTGCGAGAATCGGCGATTACGACATGCCTGCTGATCAGGTATCAGAACAGCTGACTCGTTTGAGCAGCAAGTTCTGGCGTGAGCAGAACAAAGAACTTGATGTTGTTGTGCTCAACGTAGATTCGAGGGTTCCTATGGAAGATATGGTTAGTCTTTTTTACTCTATGCGGTTCGAGGAGATCTACAGCATTCAGTTCAATGCTGAAGAACTCGGACTGTACAACTGAAGGGGGGAATGATGGCTGAGAACAGAACTAACTTCGGGCATTCTTCCCTGAACTTCGAATTGGGAGTAGTGATAGGACTTGCCATTCTGATAATCTTTTTCGAGCTTATCCCGCCCAGCGAGATGGGAAGGCTTTCTACACGAACATCCGATTCCGAAATGGAAGCAGTTGAAACGGATCTTGCATTCGATGATACTGTGGAAGAACAGGAAGAGGAAGTCGAGGAAGAACAGGAAGAGTTAGAGCAGGAAACCGAAGAGATGGTTGAGGAAATCAGTCAGGATATAACGTTGTCACTGGATGCCGATACAACCGGTCTTGAAACAGTTGAAACGGTTGACCAGGGTGAAGAGCTTGATACAAGCCAGTCGGAAGAAATGGGACCTCCCAGGTTCATGCCTGCCGAGGTGTTTCCGAACTGCACCTACAAGCCAACTCCCGGTTACCCGGAAATGGCTGCTCAGGCCGGAGTGGAGGGAACAGTCACCCTTTGGGTGTACGTTTCCGCCAGCGGTAACGTTTCCGATGTAAGGCTTTACAACTCCAGCGGTGTTAATTCGCTGGATGAAGCTGCTCAGTCGGCGGCGTGGAACACAAGATGGACACCTGCCCAGAATAATAGTATTCCGGTAGGTGTATGGACAACACTGACATACGAATTTGTCCTAACCGATTAGTTAATTGATGATGGAAAGAAAATGTATAACTACAATAGATCGCGGACATTACGGAGGGAAACCAGAAAAGAACTCCCTGTGGCCGCGAAATATGAATTGGAGGTGAAGGAGAGTATGAGGAACTCCAGTTACATTCGCGGGTTCCTGGTACTCACGGTGCTTGCAGTGTTTACACTGTCAGGTACCGGACTTGCGAGGGAAGTGCAGGAAGTAGCAATGCCGTTTGGCGGTGGGACAGACCAGGACAGACCACCTGTAGTTACTATCCTGATGAACCTCAGCAACGTTTGGAGTGCCTTTTTTAACATGGGCATATATGGTGACCCATGGGTCAACTACCCATCAATGGAATGGCCGGGAGGAGAGGGCAGCAGCTATCTCTGGAGTGGCGATTTCATGTCAAGTTGTTACGGACCGGTTACCGTATGGGGAGATTCTGTTGCGCGATGGGCCAGCTGCAGTGACTACGGAAACTGGGAGCTTCGTCCCAGCGTAGGCTATCCCGCAGAAAAGGTCAATCCGGGACCGACAGCGCTTGAGGAAACTCATTACGGGTTTGATGATTGGTACGGTACATACAATCCAAACCCGTACGGATTATTCGTTTATAACGAGAACTACGATTGGGGGACTCCCGGTTACAACAGCTTCATATCGCAGGATTACAACATCATGCACTTCAGCGATAAGGGAAATCCAGGAGAGCCCCTTGGCGCTCTCTTAATTGGCATGAGAGGTGACTGTGATATCGCTACTGCAGATGTAGTTGCGAACAACCTCGATGACCTTGTATACTACGATGGTCATGCCATATGGTGTAACGATCCTGCCGCAACCTTCGAGTACTTGTTCGATGGCAACCCCCCCAAGCAGGCCAGTACACAGGACATATACACATATCAGCAGAATCCTGACAATCCACTTGATGATGAAGATCCTGAGAACATCTACTACTACTACAACTATCTGGGTGATGACGGAAGATTGGATAACGACAATGACGCGAACGGCGTCAGCGATCACTTCACGATTCTGTTCAAGACGATGAAAGCAACCGGTGACACCGTGTGGCTTCCATTCAATACGGCGGGGCTTGTCCCCTTTGCCGACGGAATGCCTGAGTACAACTGGAAGCAGACTGTAGGTGACACCGTTTTCCACGTTGTGCCCAGGAACATGAGTTACATGTGGGACAGCGACAATCCTTCGTCCAGTGCTGATGACAGTGGCGAACCCACAATTTCACCTCCCTGCAATGGTTACATTGGATGGAGACTGCTTGATTTCTACATCGTGAAGGCTAACGGAACCATCGAACGCCCGATTGATGTATACAATTACCCGATTCCTATTTCCCATTCCTGGTGGAACTGGGAAAGCGATCCGGGTACCGATAACGAGAAGTACAACTACATGTGGGGAAAGAACCCCGATATGAACGGGCGGCACAGTGCGCCCATGTATCTTTCGGACTGGGTCGGAAACGAATATGCACCCGATGCATACGTACCGAAAAACCCCGGACCTTTCCCAATAGTCTATGACAACCCCCTGGCACTGGATTATCCTGTCTTTGACTACAGGTTCCAGCTTTCGGCAGGACCTGTCAACCTTGAGGACGGAGACAGTCTTCACGTAACAGGCGGTTGGGTACTTGGCCTCGGCCTTGCAGGACTACGCCAGTCCGCAGATGATATGCTTGACGCATTTTATCGTGGTGGCGGATGGAGTGTCCCACAGCTTCCACCTGCACCGATCCTTTTCTACTCAGCAGGAGACGGACAGGTGAAGCTTGAGTGGGGTTCCAATGCGGAATCCTATGATCCACTGGGTGGATACAACATATACAGAACAACCTTCGAGCCCTCCGGCTGGGGGAAACCGATAGCTACGGCAGATCTAGGAACCTTCACATATATGGACACGACCGTCACAAACGGTTATCCTTATTACTACGTTGTCTGCTCTTACGATTCCGAGACGGAAGTCGAAAGCACCAAATCCAACTACAAGCAGACACTGGAAGGAACTCCAGTTGCCGTAACACCGGTTTTGGGGAAAAATGCCAACTGGGTTGAAAACGTAGCAGTAGTACCCAACCCCTACAGGGGTTCGGCCCGATGGGAGCAGACATACCTCGACAAGATCGCTTTCATCAATCTGCCCGCCATGTGCAATATTCACATTTACACTCTTGCCGGGGATCACGTGATCACCCTTGAACACAATGACTTCAGTGGACAGTCAGGCACAGCGTTCTGGGATTTGGTCAGCAGAAATGATCAGGAAGTAACATCCGGTCTCTACATTTATCGTGTTGAGACTCAGGATGGTTACGTTGTCGGCAAGTTTGCCATCATAAGGTAGGAGAGGAGTGACCATGAAGTATACAGGAATAGTCCTGACAGCAGCGGTCGCCGTTTTCCTGCTGTTTCCGGTCTCTGCAGAAGCAAGCTCTTTTGCAAAGGTTGGAACTTCTGGCGCACAGTTCCTGAAAATTGGACTGGGTGCCCGCGGAACCGCAATGGGTGGTGCTTTCATCGCTACGGCTGATGATCCAAGCGCCGCATTCTGGAATCCTGCATGTCTTGTAAGAGTACCCGGAACACAGGTACAGTTTACGGGCATGCAGTGGTTTGCGGACATACTCTACGGCGGCGGTATCGTATCCCATGAAGTTGAAGGGGTAGGTATCTTCTCTGCACAGTTCGCAATGCTGCAGTCCGGCGATATGGACGTAACCACTGTTGCAAATCCAGAAGGAACTGGAGAAACTTTCTCATGTAATGACATGGTGGCAGGTATCTCCTTTTCCAGAATGCTTACCGACAGATTCAGCGCCGGAATGACGGTGAAGTATGTACGGGAGCAGTGGGATGATATTTCCGCTGGCGGTATCGCTGTTGATATTGGTACCCTTTACGACACGGGTTTCAAAACCCTGCGTATAGGTATGACAATTCAGCACTTTGGAGCAGAAATAACTCCAGGAGGAGAATACAGAACGTATTACAGCGGAGACGATTCAACAGAAGTGTACGAATCCTACTCGATGCCAATGATTTTCAAGCTTGGTATGGCTATGGATATAATCAACAGAGGCCCGCATTTTCTGACGGTTGAAGTTGATGGTATTCATCCCAGCGACAATGTAGAGCAGCTTGGAGTCGGTACCGAGTACTGGTACAACAATATGTTCGCCCTGCGAGGCGGCTATCGTATAAATACAGACGAAGAAGGTCTTACCGCCGGAGCGGGATTCAATATCCCTGTAAGCGGAAAGACTATATCACTTGATTATGCGTATGCGGACTGGAACAGGCTGGACATGGTTCACCAGGCCAGCCTGGGGTTCGTATTTTAGCTGACTGATAATTGTCGGGGCAGGTAAGAATCCTGCCCCGGTCGGAAGGAATGAATGACACTTCTTGCGCTGGTGTTAACTGTCATCACAGGATTCCAGGTTAACTGGAATGCTGAACCTGCCAGAGGGCAGAACGAAGGCATAGTACATATTACTGTGCAGTTCATCGAAGAGGATCTTCTCTTTGTTATGGAAAACAGCGGTGAAACTGCCTTTTGGGAAGTTGCAGCTGCTATCGATGGTGATTATACCGCGCGAATCAGTGGTTCGGTGAACAGAAGCGAATTACCTCTGACAAAGGAAATATCCATTTCTGATGTTCAGCCTGGAATTCATCTGTTGACAGTAATGGTAGGAGACCTGGAATCAGGCAGAAGTACCAAATGGGAAGAAACCATTGAAGTATTACTGCTGGACAGTACATCCTGGTCATCAGGCAATCTTCAGATCTCTGGAGGATATTATCAGAGAGCTTCAGGTACAATTGAAGTTATCTGGTTTATGTATCCTCCAGATATGGAAGCTGAAGAAGCTGAATCTCTTTCAGCCGCCTACGCCCTTCGGGACGAGGCAGGAGTTACAAAGAGAGAAGGCTGGATTGATATGATATCTTCAGGGAGTGCGTACAGGGGAGAAGCAACACTTGATATCAGTAATCTTGATGCAGGCAAGTATGAAATACTTGCTGTTATCGTTTCTGATTATAAGATAGCTGCGACTTCAAATGCTGATCTTCAGCTTCTTCAGGCATGGGATGTCTGGGGAGAAAATCCTGATCTCACAGAAACTCTGATAAGACCCATTGCCAGCCCTTCGGAACTGGATGAACTGGAAAATGCGGAAGGGCCATCCAGCAGGAGAGCTTCGATGGCTGAGTTCTGGCATAAGAGGGATCCGTCACCGGGCACTGTGCAGAATGAATTTCTGGAAATGTACATGGCAAGGCTTGACTACATAGAGGATAACTTCTCAATGCTCAATACTATGGGTATCAATACCGATCAGGGCCGTGTATTCGCCCTGCTTGGTGAACCCGATATGATTGACTCCAGACCCCTCGAAACATCAACTCGGCCTACTCAGGTATGGACTTACTGTTCACCTGCCATAGAAGTGTGCTTCATCGATTATCTGGGTTGTGGAACATTCGAACTCGCAACAGATTGGGAGGAGGTTCAGTGTATCTATGAGAGGCATTAGTATTCTTTGTATGCTTGCTATTTGTGCGGTGTTAAATAGTTCGGATCTGGCGTCTGTCAGCACCGGAGATATCCGTTTCGGAATAGACACAGCACTGTTCAACTATACGGGAACAGATACTCTGGGCCTCGAGATTTACGAACAGCTTAATATTGACCAATTTTCAGCTGGCCAGGATTCGGTTGTAATATTTACGACGACAATAATCCTGATTTCTGAGGATGGCGATACTACCGCTGTTGATCAGTGGAATTCTGAAATCAGCTGGGCTCCGGGAAGGTCAGCGGTCAACAGTACCGTCCTTCCTGTGGTACCGGGTAGTTACATCCTTGCGGTTACTGTTACGGATACAGGTAACGGGCAGCAGGGAACCGTAACCAGGAACCTGATAGTAGAATCCGCTGGAACTCTCAGTGAAATCGAACTTGCCCGTGCCGTAGTCCCGTCCCCGGTGGAATCAACCAATCCCCTTAAAAAGGGAGAAGTTCTTGTATTCCCCGCGGCCGATGGAAGTTATGAACTTCCAGAGGAGCATATGGCCTACTATTACGTTGAGATCTATAATCTTGGAGGCGCTTCAGTCGAACTGCAGGGACGCCTTGAAACATCCTCAGGTGAAACGGTTTTCGCACGGCCCTGGGTATCACTTACGATACCTGAAGGAGCGGAAGCAGTTGGACTGGTAGACAGCCTTGATCTCCGCGTTGCGCGCAGTTCGGGATTGCACCGGGTCGTATTCGGCTTGATTGCACAGAATGATACCCTCGAAGTAGACAAGTACCTCATGATTGGCAGAAATCTGGAATCGGAGGATGAATTCATCGGTGAAACCACAGGCGAACCGGTTGAAATACCGTATCCGAACCATTTCCGACTGATTCTGACCGATACCGAGGCTGATCTTTATGACGGTCTCGATTCAGATGGCAGGAAGAGGTTCTATACCGTCTACTGGCAGGGGGCTCCCGAACAGCGCGAGTACTTCGAGGAATGCTGCGAAGGCAGCGCAAGATATTCGAGTGGTAACAGAGAAGCCTGGGAAACCGACCGGGGAAGGGTATACGTTATCTACGGCCCGCCCGATGATATTGAATCAGAACTCTTTCAGGGAACACAAATCCCATATGAGATCTGGTACTATTATGGAGGCAGGAACGATAGCTTCGTTTTTGCCGACAGAACAGGAGCTGGAAGTTACGAACAGGTTTACTCCTCAGTTGAAGGAGAAATCAGTTATACGAACTGGGAGAAAATGATCAGTACCACAGGAATTGGTGGCTGATGATGCTCCCGGTAATGAGAGGTGATAACGAAAAATGCCCAAATTCAGAAATGACTTTGCGCTGCATTTAGTTTTGTTCATGCGGTTTGCAGCCGCTGAAATAGGAGGTAAAATATGAGAATCTTTGCGGGACCGCTCAGGAATGGTTTTCTAACCATCCTGACAGCGCTCCTGTTACCGGTACTGGGAATCGGTGTGGCAAGTGCTGATATGAACGTCGGGGACACTGTTGATCTCAAAGTTCCCGATCTTTCGGAGTTTCCAAATGATATTGAGACTCATCAGTTCACATGCCGTGCACGTACGCCACACGCCTACTGGCTGGTACAGGATACCTGTTCAGTCGATGGCAGTGGCCCAGGAGTTCAGGATACGACTGTTTGGAATAACCTGATTCATCAGGGGGAACTTGACACTCTGACTTCTGAATTTGAAGGTAGCGGAGTTGATGTATATGGTACTGTCACCGAATATCTCGGAGATCCCGTGGATACAGACGGAGATCCCCGAATCTGGATCGTGCTTGCTACCATACCTGATCAATACTCGTATAATAATCTTCCGACTGACAGAAGGACAATGGAGTATGTAAATCCTGATGATGTCAATGGTAGTGGTTTGTTCAACAATCATGATATTATCTACATCAATGTACATACATACACGAGAACTGAAGATAATCTGGCGGTTGCAAAGCAATTGAGAAGATTCTTCATTCCAAACGGACTTGGAGTACTCATACGAACAGCAGTGAAACCTACCGAGGAGCTGTGGATTGTAAGGGGTCTTGGTGAAGTATGCCAGTACTTCTGTTATGGCATAACAGCAACAACTTCTTACGATCTCGGTATCACTAATGATATTCTGAAGTTCTTTAAAAATCCGGAATACGTAATAACTAATTACAGATCTGGTTCTCCAAAATTAGATTTTGCTGGATCAAGAGGACAGTCATTTCTCTGGATGATGTACCTCGCTCAGCGCAAAAATGACACTATATTGGAAACAATCGCACAGTCTGATACAACTGGACTACTCAACGTAGCACGTGCCATCGATTCCACAGTACCTGACAGTACAGCTGTCCAGACCAACATTGTTCCAATCTATTTTGACTGGCTCGTCTGCAACCTTACCAGCAACTTAAGAGACCCTATGAGTGATGGGATATACACGTACGATATTTTCTCGGATACTTCTAACAGCTTTGGTCATATGGACCAGTTACAAGCATTCGAGGGAAGATTCAGCGACGGAGATTATCCACTGCCCGTCTGGATTCCCAAATATGGCATAAGCGCACCCATATGGGGTGTGCAGTACGATAAGTTCGAAGGAGACTACAGTAGTTACCCTACTGTTTACTTCAACGGAGCTTACGCTGACGCAAATGGTTCCGGAACTCCTATTGACGGAAAATGGACCGCATTTGTTGTGTCTGTTGATACGTTACATGAAAAGATCGCTTCCATTACAGAAGTAGCGTTTAACGATCTATATAACGGCTCCTTCGAAATGGCAGGTAATGACTCGTACCTTATTGTGACCAACAACGATGAAGGAGGTCCTGTTGATCTTCGTTACATCCTGTCTCAGGACGAGGATCTTCCTGAAGTTCTTTTGGCAGCCCATCAGAACTCTATCAACGACCAGTATCTAACTCTCTATACTACTTTGTTTGATAGTATTCCGGAGGGATTTGACTGGTACGGACCCGTCTTCACGGCTACAGGTCCTGACACCAGCTGTGTTATCGAAATGAGCACTTTCTACAACACAATCTGGGACTGCAATTTCAATGCCTGGGAAAGTGGGAAATTCACACTGCAGGTAGCTGGATACGACAGCAGCGGCTCCAGTGTAAGCAAAAGCATGAAAATATCTGTCGGATATGTTAATGCAGGTAAAATGACGCTGAGTGTTAACGGTATCAATCTTGACGTAATGGCCGGAGCAGCTGCACCAGGAACTATGGTAAGTCTTTGCGAATCAAGTATTCTTGATCTTGCAATAGGAACACAGGCTCCAGTGGCGAACATTGTGGCTATGATGACCGGAATAAATGCCGGTCCTGTAAGTATCCCCAATGTGAACGCAACACTGTCCTTCCCGGCTGAAAACTCTGAAGGTGCTGTATATCGTTATACGGATAACGGATGGGAACAGCTGGACAGTTACTTCCAGAACGGAAGAATGTGCGCTCTCGTATCCAAGGGTGGTAACTACGTCTTTGGAGACGCCCCGGGGGTTCATTCTCCTGAGATTCCAGCGAACTTCCGTTTCGGTGGAACATATCCCAACCCCTTCAGTGCAGAGGCAGCCATAAGTTTCTCTCTGCCCTCAGCGGGACGTGTTGATGTAACCATTTACGATATGAGCGGTCGTGCTGTCAGAACTCTCAATGATACTGAGATGCAGGCAGCAGAACATATACTTATGTGGGACGGACTCGACGAGACCGGGAATGCAGTAGGCGCAGGAGTATACTTCTGCAGACTGCAGGCTTGTGGAGAGACTGTTACCCAAAAAATGCTCCGGATAGAGTAGGAAGGAGGGAGAAATGAAACAGATACTAGCCATAGCAATCCTGGGCTCCCTCATGCTGCTCGGTGGTTGTGCTGACAATCCTACAGATATTCCAGATGTAGAAGGATATCAAGGATTTGTTGAACTGGGCTGGGAAAAATATCACGATAAAGATTTCGGGATGGCCCTCGATTACTTCATCAAAGCTATCGATATCAACCCATCAAAGCCTGAAGGATTTTTAGGCGCCGGCTGGGCATCACTGTACCTGCCTGACGTATGGAACATTGCGGACAACTACTTCTACATGGCAATTCAGCAAAAGACAGGATACTACCCATTGAACGGATACACCGAATCTCAGGTTCAGGATACTATGTGGATAACCTTCGATTGTCTGCACCCCGATTTGCCCCCCAGCATCCTGGATCCCATACTCAAGCAGACCGCTGACTTCGGTCTTGTCTGGGTAGGGGAGCAGATAGAAGCCATAGTTGGCGAAGTCTCGATGCCCTATCGCTTCAAGCCGCTTAATATCGGTGTAATGGCGATATTCGAAGCTGTTAACAGTTATACTACGCTTAACTGTGAAGTAGACAGTATTGCGGGAGGATGGGTGTACATTACCGTTCCTCTTGGAGTAATGGATATCGGCGGCGATGAATACTACACCTGGATAAATGTTGATAACCAGATCAACTACGATTATCGAGTATTCGATAGATCAGGTTCTCCGGGAGGACAGATCTTCTACGACGCCCTTGCGGGATGCTGCATGCTGCAGGACATCAGGGGCGAATATGGAGATCCTCTCCTGGGCTGCGTAACAGCCTGGGCGCTTGACTTTTTGAAAAGCGATTACACCTTCGGTTACGGTTTGCAATACCAAGGGTATGAAGAATTGTCTAATCTTCAGCTGAAGGGTACAGCTGCAGCGCTGGCCTTCGCCCAGCAATACTTCAGGTTCGCCTGGTTTACATGTACAAGCAGCGGTAGGGGAATGGCTCTTGATCCCAACGACCCTTGCTTTGTTACAGATCTGATGTCCGTAATAGAGTTCATGCTGAACAACTAGAGAACCGAAAGTTAAGAGTGAACCCCCCGGCTCTGCCGGGGGGTTTCCTTATAAGTGGAATTCCGCAATCCAGTCAGTAGGAGGGAGAATCGATACTGAAAATATCGTAATTCCCACCTCCACTCCTTCTGTTGGAAGAAAAAGCAAACCAGCCATGTCCGGGATTCCACGCGGGATAAATATCCTCTTCCGGATCATCTGTTACCCTTATTATGCTGGAGCCGTCAAGATTGCTTATCCAGATTTCGTAATTGCCTGATCTGTTGGAAGAAAAGGCGAACCAGTTGTTTTCTGGTCCCCAGCAGGGATGGATATTGTCGCAGGAGTCCTCAATTACCGCATGGGGGTCGGAGCCATCTGGCCTGATAAGCCAGATGTCTGAATGACTGCCGTAGGAAAGCTCGAAAAGGATCCACTGGCCATCGGGGGAATAGGAAGGACGCAGGCAGTCGTTCAGGGGCGTATAGAACTCGGCAGGAGTAAGAAGGCTGTCTTCGTGATACACAGTCTTCCAAAGTCCCCAGTAATCGTTTACGTATGAGCATAGAAGCAAAGAGTCTCCATCGGCGGTCCATGTTGGGTGCAGGTGATTCCTGCCGTCGCTGATTACAACAAGCAATGCTCCAAGATTTCCAGGAACGGTTCTTACAGTTGAGGTTGAGTCGGTGTTATAGGTTGTATACACTATCAATCCCTGTTCACCGCTCCAGCAGCCGTTGGGGCCGCATGATTCGTCCATATTCGAAGCCGCGATGGGAACGGGGTCATCTATACCGTTAAAAATCAGTATGCATCGGGATGTGTACGCATACGAGGAAAATAGAAGAATACTTCCACCCGTAGACCATGAAAGGGCCGTATCAGGAAATACACTGGACAAATAGAGATAGGCCCCGTCAGGCCATTCTTCCGGTTCAGAGGGATTATCTCCGCAGGAAATCAGTATTGCTATCAGTACGGCAAGAATTGCAGTGGCTTTCATTATTATACTCCAATTGAATGTGCAATAAGGAATGCAGGTAATTCAGCGGGTTTCGTAACTTGGTCCTGCGGTTATACTGGCACCGAGAGCCTTCAGTCTGGACACAAGATTTTCGTAACCGCGTTCAATCTGGTGTACATTTCGAATAATACTGGTACCCTCCGCACACAGGGCAGCTGTGAGAAGAGCCATACCTGCTCTTATATCCGGGCTGCTGACATCGGTTCCATGGAGCCTGGAAGGTCCTGAAACAACAACGCGGTGAGGATCACACTGAATTATACCCGCACCCATTGAAACAAGCTTGTCAACGAAGAAAAGCCTGCTTTCGAACATCTTCTCAAAAATAAGTGAGGTGCCCCTTGCCTGGGTTGCTACAACAACGGCGGTGCTTGTCATGTCCGGAGAAAACCCCGGCCAGGGAGCATCGTAAATCGTAGGGATTGAACCGCCCCGGTCAGGTTGTACTTCCAGCTCCCGAGAACCATCAATTACAAGGTATTCTCCATCGGTTTCGGCTGATACGCCCAGCCTGGCAAATCCATTCATGGTGGGCTTTATAATGTTCGAGGGTACATCGGGGATCCGAACTACTCCTCCACAGCATGCCGCGAGCCCGATAAAACTGCCTATTTCAATATGATCCGGTGCGATTGTATATTCTGTTCCTTTAAGGAGAGTCCCTGACCCGATGATACTGATCCGATTGGTTCCAATGCCTGTTATCCCGGCTCCCATTGAGGTTAGCATATTCGAAAGGTCCTGAACGTTGGGTTCGCAGGCTGCGTTGTAGATCACCGTTTCACCTTCAGCAAGTGTTGCGGCCATTATCGCGTTCTCTGTGGCTGTAACCGAAGGTTCATCCAGAAAAATGAACTTTCCGGTGAGCTTATTTGCAGAGAAGGATAACATCCTATTCGAAAAGCTGACGTCAGCTCCCATCTGCTCAAGTGAGAGGAAATGAGTATCAAGCCTGCGTCTGCCGATGATATCTCCTCCCGGTGGAGGCAGCTTAATGCGGCCGGTTCTTGCAGTAAGGGGTCCGGCAAGAAGAATTGAAGCCCTGATTTCCCTGCAGGCTGGAATGTCAATGTTGTCAGGGTTGATGCTGGACGCGTTCAAACGCAGGGAACCGTTACTCAGATGGATGACTGAAACACCGATACTTTCAAGAAGAGATACCATTGCCCTCACATCGCGAATATCTGGAAGATTATGCAGCGTAACATCACTGCCTGTCAGAAGGCAGGCTGACAGAATCGGTAATGCGGCATTCTTGCTGCCGCATGGCTTCAGGATTCCGGATAATGGTTTCCTACCCTCAACGACATAGCTGTCAGGGGGAGGATTGCTCATGGTTTTTTTCTCATTTCAGATGTTTTGTCCAGTAGAGTCTGGTACAGGTCGGGATAATCGGATGGAATCCATTTCTGTTTCAGAAGCCATTTTATATAATCCATGTCCTGAGCGGCAATGTCCTCTACCAGTTTCCCGCGGTGCTTTCCAAAGGTGAATATCTTAACCTCAAGAGCAGACTGTGTATACGCAATAAGATCCGTCCAGCTGTCAGGAGTTACAATATCCGAATGAAGGATGTACTCAACAAGAGATCGGGCCAGTTCAGTATCGAACATGGCTCTGTGGGCATCACCTGCAATATCAGCATCCAGATTGAACCTGTACCGGAGAGCCTGCAGAGAATGGGAAGGTATGGCGGGCCACACATGTCTTGACAGTCTCAGGGAGTCGAGTTTCATCTCTTCCCCTATTTCACTGAAAATCTCCGGAAGCTGCCTGTTCAATATTGTGAGATCGAAGGGCATATTATGTGCACATAAAAAGTCAGCCTTATTGACAATTTCCGCGATTTCACCGGAAATATCATCGATAGAGGGCTTATCGGAAAGCATATCGTTGGTTATATGATGAATTGCTGAAGCTTCTGGCGGGACAGGTTCTGGTGGAAGTATCAGTTCCTGCAGTATAACATCGTTCTCGGGTTTTCTGATAAAACCTTCGTATGTACTGAGCAGGAATGCAACTTCGCATATGTGGGCAGTTTCAGTGTCTACTCCGGTGGTTTCGGTGTCAAGGAACAGAATTCTGCTTTCTTCTCCGTTACTGACAGTATTTGAAAAAAGGTCTGGTTCGTTTTTCATAACTATATTCTAATCGCAGAACGTTGATTTGAAAACCCGATAAATATGAATCCCCTCATTTTTTGGCAAATTTCAGGAATAGTTTATAATATTATGTAACAATGCATGTACACCGTTTATAATCTGTTTCAATTTAGGAGGAATCATGAAAGCAATTGCAGTATTATCAGTTGTGTTTGCGGCTCTTTTAGTCGCATGCGGAGCACAGCCGGAGCAGGAGGAGGGAGCTTCGATATCGTCACTTGATATACTCCCGGAGAATACACTGTTTTCCATGGCCGTGGTTAACCCCGCAGCCGTTATTTCGTCGCTGGACGATTACGCTTCAGGTGTAGCCATTCTCGGTGAAAACTCAATATCGGGATGGATTCTTTCCGCTCTTGATTGCGCGGATATGTCCGAAGTCGAAAGCAAACTGGGCATAGATATCAATGGAAACCTGATATTTTTCATGGAGAGTATGATGCCCCAGAGTATAGGGGCTGCTTTGACTGTATCTGATCCGGATATATTCTGGGCCAATATTGGAATTACGCCCGAAGCCGGAGAACCGCTGGAAGGCTACGATGTCAGTAAGATAGCTGTTGATTTCGGAAATATCTACTTCTGTTACACTGATGGCCTGCTTCTCGGAGCCGGCAGCAGGGCGGGGCTTCAGAGTATGCTGGGGAACATCGATGGAAACCTTCCGACAGGTCTCCCTGGTTTACCGGATGGCAGCTTCTACATGTATGCGAATATCGCATCATTCGGACCAATGATCGCTAGCCAGCTCTTAATGATGAAGCCCCAGATACTGTCCGGGTTTATCACCGATGATACTTCGGACGCTGAGCTCACTCAGAACGTAATGGGAATGTATTTTGATGCCATCGGTCTTGTACTTAACGAAACGAAATCGATGAGCTTCGTTCTCTCATTTGAGCCGGAGTACATTACTGGAATCTCTTCCGTTGAATTTATTCCGGGTTCTTCGCTTGACCAGTATATAATTCCCGTTGAAATAGAAGACCTGACAGGTATGATTCCCGCGGGTAATGTAGCTGTTGGCAGGGTTAATCTTGATCCATCCACCAGTACCGCTGCGATGAACGCAGTTTTCAGCGCTATGGGTATTGAAGACGTTCCGCAGAGCATGATTGATTTCCTGGCTCAAACCGCAAGTAATACAGCCATGTCCATGTCAATTGATGCCGATAATCCGATGCATATCGTGGCTGTATACGAAATGCCTGAGGGCACATCCCTTGAGGATGTGAAGGATGCTTACGATATACAGTTCTCCATGCTATCTGAAGTCATGGAAATGCCCGGATTGACTCTTTCCGGTGTTCAGTATGCTGATTACGAAGGTCTTGAGTGGATTACATTCGGAATGAATATGGACATGACAGCTCTGCAGCCCGACAGCGTCGTAAACAGCATACCCATGACTGAAAGTGTTGCCTGGACCGCCTGGATGACCGTTCAGGATGGAATTCTCTATTTTGAAATGGCTCCCGAGCCGCTAATTGTACCACAGCTGCTTGACGGTACCTATCAGGGTGAGACTACGGGAGAAATGCCGGAGATGCAGGACTTTTCAAGTTCATCAGAGATGGCGATGCTTATTAATATCCCAGGATATGCGAACATGATAATAGCGATGTCCGGTCTTGAATTGCCGCCTATTGACACTGAGCCGGTCTGGCTTGAAATGGAAGTCGATTTTATTGATGGAGGAATGAATCAGCACTTCAGTGTTTCAGGTGCTGGCCTGAGCGCATTCATTGGACAGGCAGTTCAGTTATTAGGAGCGATGTCACAGTAAAGCAAAGCGAAGTTAAAATATGATCAGTGATGCCGGCAGCTATGCTGCCGGCATCCTCGTAATTAAGTATCCTGATCGACCGGATTTCTGTTGTACCTGTCCTGGGCGGAGGCCAGTCCTTCTTTTATATAGAGCAGGACGCAGTCAGCTGCATTGTGCGCCATAACCGAAGCTTCCTCTTCGAGTTTCTCCGGTACAGTATCCAGAACATAATCGGCCAGGTCCGCTCCACCGGGAGCAGGTCCGATACCCAACCGGAGTCTGGAGAACTGCTCGGTACCAAGCGATTCAATGATGTTCTTAAGGCCATTGTGACCTCCGTGAGAACCGCTGTTCCGAAGACGAAGTCTGCCGAGATCGAGATTGATATCGTCACAGACCACCAGTAGTTCTTCAGCATTGTAGCCCCTGCTGTCAAGAAATGCCGCAACGGCTCCGCCGCTTCTGTTCATGTAAACGGTCGGTCTGATAAGATCCGGGCCATCCGGGATGACAGTCACATTGAAAAGGCCTGCATCTATGAAATGGACGCCGGCTTCCCGTGCCAGTATATCGGCTACCCAGAAGCCGGCGTTGTGCCATGTCATACTGTATTTATCCCCGGGGTTACCAAGGCAAGCAACAAGACGGGGAATTGACAAGGACTATTCCTTTCCGGATTTAGAAGATTCTTCTTCCGCTTCTCCCTCGGGAACTTCTTCACCCTCGACAGCGCCTTCCTCACCTTCAAGAAGCTCTTCTTCCTCTTCCTCAACCTCGACCTTGGCAACACTTGGCGCAACAACGGAAGCGACCACAAGGCTGCTATTCATGTCGAGAACCATGTCTTCAGGTAATACGACCTCCGAAAGGTGCATGGTGTCACCGATATCCATGTTTTCAACGTTAACGTTAATAGCTGATGGGATATCTTTTGCCCTTACCTTTATGATTATCTCATGAAGAGTATGTTCGAGGACTCCACCCATCTTAACACCGATGGGGATGTTATCAAGGTGTAAATGTACCGGGATCGAGACTATCTGATCCGCGGACACTCTCAGAAAATCGATATGAACAGGTTTGTCGGAAATTATGTCCCACTGGATATCTTTGACGATAGCCGTAACTGGAGACTTTCTTCCCATTTTAAGGTTGACGATTCCGGTTGAACTGGAGTAGCCTATTTCATCCATGAATTCTTTTTCGTTAACAGATACGTTCAGTTCACCCCCGCCTCTACCGTAAACCACAGCTGGAACTGAACCGGCACGGCGCAATCTCCTGGCGATTCTTGAACCGAACTCAGTGCGTTCGGCGATTTTCAATGACTTTTTCTCAGGCATTACTATATCCTTTCTCCCTCCCGGTCATGCCGGGATTGTGGCTGGGGCGGGAGGACTCGAACCCCCAATACAGGGACCAAAACCCTGCGTCTTAACCATTTGACGACGCCCCAACGGTTTCTGCTGACCTGCACAGAGTAAAATTCCCTGGCAGTGTTTCCGAGAAACAACTTGCCCTGCTCTTCGTTTTGAAAAGAGCGTAGAAAGTGGGCCCTGAGCCAGACAAACCCCAGTTAATGCACTGGCTGTTCGCCATGAACTGCGCCAGGAGCGCTATTTCAGGGAAGTGTTTCTCAAGCAGTGGAAGGAAGTCATTCCGCAAATTGTGCGGAAAAGGCTTACCCTCATGCCATACTGCTGACAAGGCTGAATAATGCCTAATCATAGTGTTGTTTGTCAAGGATGTAATCATACTTTCATCCCAGGCTCTGTATGCCCATGGAGTGGATATCCTCAGGAGGGGATGCAATAGAACAGCATGGAAGGGAATAACAGGAATGCTTGAAATGAGTTCGCCACGGCCCTCAACTGAAGCCGCTCCACCCCTGATGAAGAAGGGTACGTCACTTCCCAGTTTGGAGGCGATCTTCAGCAAATCAACATCTTTCCTGCCGGTAAGCTGACGGAGCCCCTTGAGAACGGTTGCTGCATCGCTGCTTCCACCTCCCAGCCCCCCCCGGGAGGGGATGTTTTTCTCAAGGTCAATTTTTACATCGATCAGTTCTCCGGTACTCTTCAGGAAAGCATCGGCAGCCATCCAGGCAAGGTTCGAAGAATCCGATGGAACATCATCGGTTGAACATGATATTGATATCGCGCCACTTCCAGGATTTGTGGAGATACGTATCATGTCGCACAGTGTAATCTCCTGGAAAATACTCCTTATATCATGAAAGCCGTCTGGTCTTTTCCCGAGGATTCTCAACCCGAGGTTGATCTTCGCCCTGGCCTCAAGGGTGACATTCACACCGTGAGTGATTCCGTACCGGGGTACATCGTTAGGGACAATGCAACCGCGACAACCCAGAGAAGGATATTCAGCAGCAGTGGTTTGTCCGAAAGAAGAAGCCTGTCAGGGCTGCCGCCATGGCCTTTAATGTGAATAAGATAAAGATACCTGAATATTCCGTAGGTAACAAAAGGTATGGTCAGCCAGAGTTTGGTGGAAACAAGTTCCATTGTTCTGTCACTTACGGTGTATATTGAGTAGCCGATAATACTTGCTGCTGTAGCTATACCCATCATTTCATCAAGCAGAGAAATACTGTATTCTTCAAGGATTTCCCTGTGGCCGGAAGCATCCTTGCCGAGTGAAACTACTTCGGAGCGTCGTTTAGCGAAGGCGAGGAATATGGCAAGGAAAAAGGTACATACGATTAGCCAATGAGATATGGACACATCAGCGTATCCGGCATCCATGGCCAGTGTTACTCCTGCTATAGCCCTGAGAACAAATCCAGTGGCTATGATAAGAACATCGAGAATAACAACATGCTTCAGTTTGAAGGAGTAGCACATTTGCATAACGAAATAAACGCTAAGAACCAGAGCGTAAGTTGGTGCAAGTATCCAGGATATTGCCAGCACACCTGTGGCGAGGAAAAAAGCAGCAGACGCTGCTGTTGACACGGGAAGTATCCCTGCAGCAATCGGACGATTCTTCTTTTCCGGATGATATCTGTCACGTTCCCGGTCAGCTATATCGTTCGTCAGATATACTGAACCTGACAGTAGACAGAATCCCAGAGCCCCAAGAGCGGTTATACCCACCGCTTTCGGACTGTTCCAGTGATTTGCGAATAGAATCCCGGCAAAGACAAAGAGGTTCTTTGTCCATGATCTCATTCTCAGACTGAGCAGAAGAGCCTTAAACCTTTTCATAATCGGTATAATAATCCATGGGATGGTTATAAAACAGTTATACATGTAGCCTGCCAGCTGATCACTGCGGTGCATTTCCCGAAATCACTTATTCCTTTCAACCGTAAAATTTGTATATTCCCCCCATCATTGAGATTTAATCTTATCGTTGCTGTTTTGTATCGGATTACTGTACATTCCTGCTCAGGCCAGATACTTTGATTTTCATTAGCCGGATTATCCGGAGTTGAAAGGCTGATATGCGAACGGTTCTGCTTCTCCTGATTTTCATATTTTCTGTACTTTCAGCGCAGAATTATACCGTTATTGAATCAGGCAATTCCCAGCACGGTAGAACAGAAACACTGCTGGAACAGCAACTCGAGATCAGAGTGCTTGACTCCGGCAGCAACCCGGTCAGTGGAGTTCCCGTAGAATTCGAGACAAATTCCGATGGTGGTACTCTTGCTTATCCCTTTGAAGGCGTAGACCTTCTGATACTGGAGGGTGATACGGTATCGGGAGCCTTTTCAACCGTACTGATTCATACGGATTCCAGTGGATACGCTGCGATTTCCCTCAGACTGGGCGGCAGCACCAGCAATAACAAGGTCAAGGCACGCGTATTGCTTCCTGACGGTACAGAGGAGAGAATCCATTTCTCAGCTCTGGCAGTAGATCTACAGAGTATTATCTTCCAGATTCTTGGAGGCCTGGCAATATTCCTGCTCGGTATGAAAGTGATGTCCGAATCACTTCAGACCGTTGCGGGCAATAAGATGCGGAGCATACTCAAAACGGTTACCAGCAACAGGATACTTGGACTGATGGCCGGTGCCCTCATGACTGCCGTCATACAAAGCTCCAGCGCCACTTCTGTGATAGCAGTGAGTTTTGTCAACTCCGGCCTGATGGTTCTAAGGCAGGCTGTCGGTGTAATAATCGGTGCCAATATAGGTACTACAATCACCGGTCAGCTGATTGCGTTCAAATTAACGCATTACGCTCTTCCAATTGTTGCAGTCGGTTTTTCCATGTTCGCCTTTGCCAAGACCCGCCGCGTTCAGTTCTGGGGTAAAGCTATAGTCGGCCTGGGTCTTATCTTTCTTGGTATGACACTCATGAAGGATGTTCTTGGTCCACTTAAGACCAGTATGGCTGTAAAAAGCTTCTTCATGAATTTCAGCGAAAATCCGCTGCTCGCAGTTTTTGCCGGAACACTTATCACATCCATTATACAAAGTTCAAGCGCCACCGTCGGATTGACCATGACACTTGCCGGGACAGGGCTGATAAGTCTGCAGGGAGCTTTCTATCTGGTGCTGGGAGATAACATTGGTACTACAATAACTGCCCAGCTTTCGGCAATAGGTGGCAGCAGAACGGCAAAACAGACGGCGATGGCACATACACTTTTCAATGTGATAGGTGCCATATATATGGGGTTGCTCATATCTAACAGTAACGGGTTCATCCTTAACTTCGTAAGATCAACATCTGGTGATGCCCTCAGGCAGGTGGCTAACGCACACAGTATGTTCAATGTTTTCAACGCAATTATTTTTATTCCCTTCGTCCCGCTTCTTACGAGATTGTGCCAGTTCATTATTCCAGACCGTGAAGAGGATAAGAGTGATGAAATTGAACTGATACTCGATGACAATCTTCTGGATACTCCTGCCCTTGCAATTGACAACCTTGAACGTGAGATGGTTAAGATGTCAAGTTACTCGGAGGCCACTGTAAGGGGGGCTATATCCTGCTTTTTCAGGGGTTATCCAAAACCGGGCAGGATAATGTCCATGGAGGACAGAGTTGACTATATGCAGCGGGATCTGACGATATATGCCACGAAACTGTTTCAGCGGGATCTTGATCAAATCCAGTCCCTGAAGCTTCCTGTAATTATCCATACTATCAACGACCTTGAAAGGGTTTCTGACCATGCGGTCAATATTGTTGAGGCAAGGGGCAGAATATCAGGGAATATTAATGTAGAGTCAGGATTGCTGTCTGAAGAAGCAGTAAAAGCATCCGAACTTGTCACCAAAATGCTGATTTCGACAAAGCTGTCCCTTGAATCTCACGACAGGGAAGCTTCGCAGACGGTTCTTGCACTTGAGTCGAAGCTCAACATACTCGAGGCTGAAGCGCGGAAATCCTACACTGATTGCCTAACCATGAACGGGCAGGACGGAATGAAGAAACTGGCTCTGCTTGATTTTACAGACTACTGTGAGCGAATAGGCGATCACCTCACCAATATAGCCCAGTCCCTTATTGGCGGTGGTGTCTGGCATGGAACCGATGATATGCACTGACAACGGAGTTACCAATGAGTTGACAATTGCGTTAATGCTTGAGAGATTTATCCAGTTGTATCCGGTCAACGGTTGACCGGAATTTTTGCAGATGGGAGAGGCCGAACCGCTATGTCGGTTCGCTGTTGCTTTCCCGCAAGCAGTCATCCTCTTGCGGAAAGGACGACAGATGAAAAAGATCAGAACCTTGATACTTGGTGCCGCAGGGCGCGATTTTCACAATTTTAACGTAATCTACAAAGATAATTCAGATTACGAGGTGATTGCGTTTACCGCAACCCAGATACCGGATATTGATGATAGAAAGTATCCTGCCGCGCTTGCAGGCGAACTCTATCCGGATGGTATACCTATACTTGCAGAAGATAAGCTTGAAAATATCATAAAAGAAAAGGATATCGAGCTCTGCGTTTTGTCCTACAGTGACCTGTCTGACAATACTGTCATGGAACTTGGTTCCAGGGTAAATACCGCAGGTGCGGATTTCACCATGCTTGGGGCGGGAAGAACTATGGTTAAAAGCTCGAAGCCTTTAATTGCTGTCTGCGCCGTGCGTACGGGATGCGGAAAAAGTCAGACAACCAGGCGTGTGGTTGAAATTCTTCAGGCAGCTGGCAAAAAAGTTGTTGCCATAAGGCACCCGATGCCCTATGGCGATCTCATTGCACAGAAAGTTCAGAGATTCGCTGACATAGAAGATCTCAAAAAGCATAATTGTACTATTGAAGAGATGGAAGAATACGAGCCTCACATCAAGATGGGTAATGTAATCTATGCCGGTGTCGACTATGAAGCGATACTCCGCGAGGCGGAAAAGGAAGCTGACATAATTCTCTGGGATGGGGGCAACAACGATACATCTTTCTACAAACCTGATCTTACCATTACTGTAGTAGACCCTCACAGGCCCGGGCATGAACTTTCCTACTATCCCGGACAGACAAATCTCAGGCTTGCGGATGCTGTTGTCATCAACAAGATAGACAGCGCTTATCCGGAAGATGTTGACGAGGTAAGGGCAAATATCAGATCTGTTAACCCTGACGCCGTGATTATCGACGCCGCAAGTCCTGTAACTGTGGACAACCCATCCATCATAACCGGAGCAAACGTTCTGGTTGTGGAAGATGGCCCGACACTAACACACGGTGACATGGAGTACGGCGCGGGATACATAGCAGCCGAGAAATTCGGAGCGGCCGATTACGTTGATCCAAGGCCATTCGCGGTGGGTACCATTATCGATACATATGAGAAGTACTACGCTGACAGAGAGGAAGCTTATATTCTTCCTGCCATGGGTTACGGAGAGGATCAGATGAAGGATCTTCAGCAGACTATAAACGCTGCGGACTGTGATGTTGTCATTATCGCAACTCCCATTGACCTTTCGCGGATAATCAAGATTAACAAACCTGTGGTAAAAGTTGGATATGATCTCCAGGAGATAGGTAAGCCTGATCTTCCTGAAGTTCTGAGATCATTTATAGAATAGCTGGAACGGAATAATGTTTCATAATGCAGAGGGCAGGATTCATTTCCTGCCTTTCTGCGCAGTTAGTTGTGTCCCCGTGCGATAGATAAGGGAGGTACAGGTTCAATGGTAAAAAAATCCTCACCTGCAAAGAAAACCTCCGCCGGAAAGAACGGCGGTAAGGTAGAGGAGAAGAAGGAAGTATCGAAACTAAAACCCCGGGAAGAACCCGATTCTTTCGTACATGTTTTCCCGGAGTGGTGCAAAGGTTGCGGAATATGTGTTGAATTCTGCCCCACCGGTGTTCTGGAGATGCAGAATCAGAAAGCAGTTGTCGCTCATCCGGAGAAATGTGTCAGATGCTATCTCTGTGCGAGAAGATGTCCTGATTTCGCCATCGGAATCAAGGACAGAAGAGGACGCGTAAACGGTATGCAGGATAAACTGCAGCGTTTACCGGAACCAAAGGGAGAAGGTGATTCCAGGTGATTGTGCCTTGGGGAGAAACCAGACTTGTTCAGGGAAATGAAGCTGTTGCTCTGGGAGCAGTTGCCGCCGGTATCGATTTATTTGCCGGATACCCTATAACTCCATCCACAGAAATCGCGGAGCTTCTTGCGAAGTATTTACCTCTTATTGATAAGAAGTGGATTCAAATGGAGGATGAAATAGCAAGCATCAGCGCTCTAATAGGAGCGAGGCTTGCAGGCTCGAAATCGATGACGGCAACCAGCGGCCCGGGTTTCAGCCTTATGCAGGAGGGGCTTGGATACGCATGTATGACTGAAGTTCCATTTGTACTTGTTAACGTAATGCGTGGAGGCCCTTCCACCGGGCTGCCGACACAGGTTGCTCAGGGAGACGTGATGCAGGCCAGGTGGGGTACCCACGGAGATCATCCCATTATAGTTCTTGCACCCTCCAACGTAAGGGAGTGTTTTGAGCTGACCGTAAGAGCTTTCAATCTGTCGGAGACCTTCAGAACTCCCGTCATTCTCCTTCCGGATGAGGTCATCGGCCATATGAGGGAAAGGATTGTATTTCCCAATAAGGAAGATGTCCATGTTGTTCCAATGGCTGTTCCCGACGTTCCCGTAGAATGGTACGAGCACTACCATGAATCGGCATCGAACGTGTCCCCAATGGCAAGTTTCGGAACTGGTTACAGGTATCATGTAACGGGTCTGACACATGACGTACATGGTTTCCCCACAAGAAAAGAGAGCGAAGTAATCGCGAAAATGAACAGACTCAAGCACAAGATAACCAGAAGACTTGATGAACTTGAAGATGTTCAGATGCACGATGTAGAGGACAGTTCGGTCGTAATATTCGCCTACGGTTCCGTTTACAGATCCGCACTCGCGGCACAGGCGATTCTGAAGAAAAGAAGGAAGAAGGTTGGTGTTTTCCGTCCTGTGACACTCTGGCCATTTCCCGACAGGACAGTAAAGGAAAACCTGGATTCCAAAGATGTTATCCTTGTACCCGAACTGAATCAGGGACAGATGATACACGAGGTTGAAAGAATGACCAAGGATTCTGTCAGAGTGGTTCCGCTGCAGAGGATCGACGGATACGAGATAACACCTGAAGAAATCGTCGATGCCGTTATGGAGGTGATCTGATGTCTGCTACTATTCCCTACGAGTACAAGTATCTAAGGGCTAAAAAACGGTTTCCTCATGTATGGTGTTCCGGCTGCGGAATAGGCATAGTTATGGGTTCCATAGTGAGGGCAGTTGATGCCATGGGCTGGGAAAAAGATGACATCGTAATGGTTTCCGGTATTGGATGTACTTCCAGAATGCCTGTATATGTTGATTTTAATACACTTCACACTACCCACGGTCGAGGTCTTGCATTCGGGACCGGCGTAAAGATGGCCAATCCGGATCTGAACGTCATGGCTGTAATGGGAGACGGCGATTCTCTCGCGATTGGTGGAAATCACATTATTCACGCTGCGAGGCGCAATATTGATATTACCGCTATTATCGTTAACAATAACAATTACGGAATGACAGGCGGCCAGTTCTCTCCCACAACGCCCCCCGGAGCAAGAACATCAACTACTCCTTACGGGATGATCGAGCCCTGTTTTGATGTGTGCAGACTCATGGACGGAGCAGGAGCATCGTTTGTCGCTCGGGGTACGGTTTACCACATAACCGAGCTTGATAACATGATACAGATGGCTTTCAGAAAGAAGGGATTCAGCGTCGTTGAAGTACTCGCGCCATGCCCGACTAATTTTGGCAGAGCGAACCGTCAGGGAGGTCCTGTTGAGATGATGAAACTTCTCAGGGACAACACCATAAACAAAAGCCAGCTGAAGGCCATGAAGCCGGAGCAGGCAAAGGATAAAGTTGTTCGGGGCATCTTCGTTGACAGGAATTCCATCTCATACGGTGACCGGTATGAAGCGCTCTGCGAAAAGGCTAAGAAGGCAGCGGAGGCTGAAAAATGAAGAAGTATTACGAGATAAGACTGTCCGGAGCAGGAGGGCAGGGACTTGGTCTTGCTGGAAGAGTATTTTCTGAGGCTGCCATACGATCGGATTACGATGTATGCCAGACTCAGAGTTACGGACCCGAGGCCAGGGGTGGTGCAAGCAGAACGGATATCATCATTTCAAAGAAGGAAATTCTATATCCGAACTGCAGGAACCTTGACATTCTTCTGGCAATGAACCAGGAAAGCGCTGATAAATTTTCTGGAGATGTTGTTAACGACGGAATAATTCTGGTTGATACAACTTATGTCAACCAGGTGCCCGATGGTAACGTGTATGAATACTGTCTGACCAGAAAAAGCATAGAGGAGTTCAAAACTCCCATGGCGGCGAATATAATTGCCGTGGGTATGCTGGCTTCACTGGCAAGGCTTTTCACCCTTGAAATCTGGATCGAAGCATTAAAGGAAAGGGTTCCGGCACGGTTCATCAAGATGAACTTGAAAGCTTTCGAACTGGGACATAAGGAGGGTCGCGAAGTTCTTCATGTGAAGGAAGGAAGGGTCCCGGTTGCTTTCGACAGGAAACAGCCGATACCTGATTGTCTGAAGAACGATTCCTGATACATCTGAACTGAAATGAAAGCCGGTGGCATTCTATTGAATGCCACCGGTTTTCATAGCAGTCCGTTTGAAGCTTACACCGGTCCGGTCAGATATCCAGGGCTCTGCTCCAGTTGGCTTCCATCTGTCTGTTCGTGAAAAGAACCTGGTGCATTGACGGTACTTCTGATGAGAGCTTGTTCATATCCCAGTTGATGCCCGGCAGCCTTACACAAACGCCAGCGTCCCAGAATTCTCTGATCAACTCATCGGGAGAATCTGCGTCCAGTACCACTGTACAGCTGGCCGCCGCCGCTGCTATCCAGTCTGCAGAGAAACCATCAGCTTCATCAATCAGAATGCAAACCCTCAGGTTGCCCTGTCGCCCCAGGATTCTGCCGGTTCTGCCCGAGTAGTCCACAGGATTATCCAGATTTCTTACCATATCAACCAGATTCAGTGGGAGTTCTTTTTTCGGACATAGAATAACATCGAGTACGCAATAAGGATCTGCTTTAAGCCTTGTTCGAACGAATTTTAGCAGAAGGCTCCTTTCCGCCCAGAGATCTTCCGACGTTATCCTGATGGCCCCATGCCTGCAGGAGGGCATCCGTCTCTGAAGATCGGGGCTCACGCCAAGATCTATCATTTCCGTTCCCGGCCAGCCTTCAAACAGGAGGGGTCTTCCGGCAAGGTCCAGGTCGTAACCAACTATGTCCGCAATTTCCTCTCTTGCGTCAGCGAAACCACCCATACTTTCATCGCTGAACCTGTAATACGGCGGTCTGGGCATGTACTGGTTCCTGAATTCCCGCCTTATATAAGTTCCCGGCAGCATGGAAAGGTAAAATACCTGTACGTGCTGATGCAGATCCCGGTCCTTTATCATAAGCGCAGTTCTTACTGCGTCTGAAGGACTGTCTCCGGGGAGACCCAGCATAATATCAAGAACCGGAGTTACCCCCACTTTCTTCAGCTCAAGGGCTCCATCAAGTACCTTGAGGGGATTCCCCGGTCGTCCTGACCTGATAAGGGTATCTCTGTTAGCCGATTGAAGTCCGATCTCAACATTTCTGAAACCGGCATCGGCAATAAGAGACGCTATCCCGATTGAAATGAGATCACCCCGCATTTCACCGAAAAAATCCGAATCAAGCCTGCTCATCCTTTTCAAGAGTTCAACAAGATCACCGCGATTATTGAATGTAGGATCCAGAAAAACTATTTCCCCTGCCCCTGCCTCGATGAGTTTTCTGAGCAGCTCTGAGCTACTCTCCGCGTTCAGAATCCTGGGCGACGGGTGATTCCTCCTGTACGAACAGTATGTGCAGCCTCCGGCGCATCCCCTGATAGTCTCAACGGATACCGATGCTCCTCCGGCAGGATCAAGGTAACCTGTGAGCCATGGGTCCGGATACGTTCCGGGAAGAAAACTCATTCTGCCGGCTTCCAGAAATTTTCCATTTTCCTTGATGACGTTTTTTGCGGAAGACGGGTCAAGAATTTTACTCGCGAGTTGCTCACCCTCGCCCGAAACCATGAGGTCGAAAGCATCCGAGGAAATAAGCCATTCATTATCACCGGATACTTCCGGACCCCCTGCAACAGTGATTATCCCGGGCAGCCTTTTTTTCAGCATCTTTGCAAGCCAGGTGCTTCGCTCAGCGTTCCACAAGTAGAGGGTGAACGCTACGAGTTCGGGTGATCTATCCACTATAATATCAGCAAGAGAGCGGTCTCCTGCCGTATCAGCCGTATTCTGATCGATTACAGTTTCATGAGGGAGGAATGCCGCGGCAGCAAGGGAAGCTCCGGCCATGGGCACGTTTCCGGTTGCTTCAAGCGGTGCTGAGGGATTCATGGGAAGCTGAACTATCAGGGATCCGTTCAGTTCACGCAATCCAGCTATTACTCACGGATGTAAGATTCGCCATAACCCACACGATGTTCGTAATCCATGTTGCAGCCACAAGAAACACCGCTGAGGGATGATGGAGTCTCAGCCTGTTTCTGAAGAGAGATGTTGTGGTAAACAGGAGAAACACCAGTACGGTTTGCAGTATTGCAGCTCCCGCGGGATATTCGCATTTGACGATAAGAAACGTCAGTATAAGCAGGGATACAAGGGCGGTATTGGCGGCTATTCTGGTCAGCCTTTTTATCCAGTATTCCGAATAGACCAGGGAGGGCAGGAAATAGTAGAATCCGCTTCCTTCCTTAGCGAAAAGGCGCAGGTAATAGGTTATTGTAAAAGGGATTGTAATCGAAAGGAGAAAAAGCAGGACAAATGATACCAGTGAAACAATCCAGTCAGTTTCATGAGCTGCGGATTGCGGGTCAAGTTCCGAAGCTATCCCCGTAAAGATGAGAAGAATCAGAAGAAAAACCTGAAGCATGACCGTAATCCCAAGGACCGCCCACTGGTTTATTACCTTTCGGTTCAATATCCGTACTATCTGGATAAGCAGGAGCAGTCCTGCCAGCTGGCCCGCTGTTGTGTATAACACCCTGATTCCTGAAAGGGCAGCAATAACTGCGAAAAGAAGGCCGAAAACAAGAAGTTGCATCGTTCTGATCCAGGAAAGAAGCCTGGTGAATCTGCCAATCCCTTTTTTCTCAACCTGTTCTACTGAATCGCCTGCAAGGTCAACATCCATGAACGATGACCCTCTGTTCAGCCTGTGAAAGATCTCCTCAAGAATAAGCAGGAAGAAAAGTATAAATATTACTATCATTCAGTTCCCTCCGGGCTTTTAACTGTCTTGAGAACCAGGGCTCCCGATACGAAAAGGACCAGCAGCGACAGTATGGACAGCCTTGAGTTTCCCGTAATATCGTTAATCAGAGCAAACATCAATGGCCCTAATATACTTGCAAACCTCTGAGAAATCGAAAAGAAACCAAAATACTTGGCGTTCATTCCAGCTGGTATCATTCTTGAGAAGAATCCGCGGCTGACAGCCTGAAGCCCGCCCATAAAAAGGCCCACCATACCTGCAAGTATCCAGAAATCAATGGCTTTCTTCATCCAGAACGCGTAGAAGATGATAACAATGTAACCCGCGATACCTGCATAGAGCATCTTCTTTGAGCCAAACCTTTTCGCCAGCCAGCCATATATCAGACTTCCCGGAACTCCCACTGCCTGGGTGAGCAGCAGAGCACCGATAAGATCGCCAGAATTCAGCCCAAGTTCGGTTTTACCATAAACCGTGGCCATCATAATGACCGTCTGAACACCATCGTTGTACAGCAGGAATGCCAGGAGAAATCTGAAGATGTTCTTCCTTCCCCTTATGTGGTGGAATGTTGAAATCAGTGATGAGAATCCTTTGTGGATGGAACCTGCGAGTGTTCTTTCACCGCCGGATATGCCCTCAGGTACTTTTATGAAGAGGGGTATGGAGAAAAGGCTCCACCAGACGGCAACAGACAGGAATACGTATCTGAGGGCAACAGAGGGATCGCTGAATCCGAAAATAGACGGCTTTCGTATCATCAGGAGGTTTACCGCAAGGAGAATACCACCACCGAGGTATCCGAAGGCGTAACCTCTGGATGAGATAAGCTCCCTTCTTCCGGGCACCACTGCTGAAACGAGAAGTGAATTATAGAACACGTTGGCTCCCGCGAATCCGATCTGTCCCACAACAAGAAGTCCGAGAACCTGCCAGATGTCTCCCGGTCCGGTAAGTGATAGAAGTGCCGCGGCAAATACGCCCGTTCCTGTCATAACCCCGAGGAACTGCTTCCTTCTTCCACCTGCGTCCGCTGCTGCACCAAGAACAGGACCCATCAGAGCGACAAGGAATGCAGCTGCAGCCATGGCATATCCCCAGAGGGACATGGCATTGCTTGAAATGTTCATTCCCAGAAGAGACCAGTTTACAGTGCTGCCGGCGCAGATCGTTTCGGCGAAATAAACAGGCAGTACCGCCGCTACAATGGTTGTAACGAAAGCCGAATTGCCCCAGTCGTAAAGGCACCATGCGTTCTCGCGAGAGAGCCTGAAAAAGCTTTTCAGAATTTCCCCTTTCACCGGACGAACATAAAATGTTTTATCCTTTAGAGAAAGAGATTGACTGCAGGTGGTTGCTTTGTTCAGCATGGAGTATTTTACATGACCTGATTGATTACGGTAACGAGTTACGCTTACGAAAGGTATCACATGACACTTCAACAGAGAATCGCGAAAACTGTTAATTCAAGGAACAATATACTCAGGAATATTCCCCGCACGCAAATGATACGGAAAGCGGTAGAAAGGGGAGAGGCTGTTGTAAGCGCCTGCGGTGCGCTGTCCACCTGGACCCCTCCCGAATCAACGGGAAGGAGCCCGAAAGATACTGTAATAGTAAAACGGAAATCAAGCCAGGACAGTATCGACTGGACCAGTCCCAACAATATTCCGATCGACGAGGAAACTTTTGATATGGTCTTCGAAGACGCTCTTGAAAAACTCGCTGAAGTTCCCGAGCTTTTTATCACCGACAGGCTCATAGGCGCTGATGCATCTTACGCCCTGCCTGTGCATACCATTTCTGACGGAGCTCTGCCTGCTCTTTTCACCGACAATATGTTCCGCCCGTGGGTCGATGAAGCCGCTGAAAGCACATGCTTCCGGAATAAGCATTTTACACTGATTGTTCTGCCTTACCACAAACTTGACCCTTTGAAGTACGAGGGCCGTCTGAGGATTGATCCCAGACTGGGACATACATCAACAATGATGGTGGGAATGGATATGGACCGCTGCATCGGTATTGTCTACGGTTCAGCGTATGGAGGAAGCGTCAAGAAACTGATGTTTACAGTTATGAACTACCTTCTTCCCGGTGAGGATATCCTCCCGTTGCATTGCAGTGCTAACGAGGGTGATGATGGTGACAGTGCCCTTCTTCTTGGACTTTCCGGAACGGGCAAGACAACCCTTTCTGCGGATCCTTCAAGAGCCCTTCTTGGAGATGACGAACACGGCTGGGGAGACAGCGGAATAACCAATTTCGAGAACGGGTGTTACGCGAAACTCATAGATCTCAGCGCGAAGAAGGAACCCGAGATATACAATGCCTGTTTCCATGATGGTGACTGGCTCGAGCACGGCTCTATAATAGAGAACACTATGATGTATACTGACGGGCATTTTGACCTTTTCGACGACAGACTTACACCCAATTCGCGAGGATCGTATCCGCTGAGGTACCTTTCCAACATCAAGGAATCTTCCATGGCGGGACATCCCTCCACAATCCTCTTTCTTACAGCAGACGCCAACGGTGTAATACCACCCGTATCGAAGCTGAGCCGAAATCAGGCTATGTTCTGGTTCCTCATGGGTTATACCAGCAAGCTTGCCGGAACTGAAACGGGAATTACTGAGCCCGTAAGTACTTTCTCAAGGTTCTTCGGCGAACCCTTCATGCCCCGGAATCCCGATGTATACGCATCAATGCTTGGCGAGCGAATGGACAGGTACGGTACAGAAGTATATCTCATTAATACTGGATGGAGCGGAGGCCCATACGGAGTGGGCTCAAGAATAGACCTTCCGCTCACGAGAATAATGGTCAATGCCGCCCTTTCGGGAAAACTGAGGGAGATCAGCTGCCATGAGGATCCTGTATTCAGGGTGATGGTGCCGGATTCATGCCCGGGGCTGCCTGACAGTTCAATTCTGGATCCTGTAAACACCTGGGAAAACAAGGAAGCCTACAGAGCCAGAGCCCGCAAGCTTGCGTCTGAATTCAAGGCACATTTCGAGAAAGCTTATGGAAACAAGGGTATTTCCGAAGAGATTGCTGCTGAATGTCCGGGGTCAGGTCTTGCATTCGGGCATTATGCATAGTTTAATTTAAGATTTTAACTATATACATAGGAATTCAGCTAGATAATCTGCAGAATCGAACTGCGCCTCCTGATGGAGATACCCATTTCTTTCTCCAGTTCCAATGCTTTGATCATGCGGTTATTCCGTTTTTCAGCATCTTCTGAAGAGATATTGCTTTTGAGATCCTGCATGTCGCAGTATGTCATTAATGTGTTTGCCAGAGCTGGTTTCATACTGTGTTTTTCGAAGATGTCCGCAGCTTTATCGAATTCGATGCTTCCCTTCTCAAAATCACCAAGAGAGAAATGCAATTTTCCATTAAGATAATGGATTTTTGCCATACCTGTAATTATGCCCATTTCTCCGATAAGATCTTCAGCCTCTTGAATTATTTCCCGGGTTTCATCTGATCTTTCCGTCATTATATAGAGATCCGCAAGGATTACAAGCACATCCTGCAGGAGACTTCTTGCATGGACTTTCCGCGCCAGTTTTTCCGATTCCCTGAGTATTTCTTCGGCTGTTTTTTTATCTCCCTCCTCCATGGCAATCAAACCTAGAAGCATGAGTAAAAATGCTTCTTCGCGTTCGTGTGACGATTTCCTCGAAAGCTCCACAGTAGTATCCGCAAGCTCCCTGGCTTTCTCTGATCTGCCCATTGCAAGGTGGAGCAGGATGAGCTGCTGTTGCGCGAGAAGCATATCATGAAAGGCCGGCAGTTCTTCAGCCTGGCGGTTGTATTTTTCAGCTGTTTCAAGTGATTTATTGAACTGGCCTATGGAACTGTAGACCATTGACATATGGCCGTAGGCAGTAAATGTATTCAGCTTATCACCGATCTCTCTTGAGACGGAAAGCTGATTTGTGAAAGAATCAATTGCCTCATTGTATTCTCCCATTTTTTCTGAAACCAGACCAATATTGCCATAGGTAATAGCAATTTCCCTTTTCATGTTATTGCTCAAAGCTATCTCAAGAGCTTTCAGGTAATACTCCCTGGCTTTCATATAATTATCGTCCGCCCAGTGAACAGTTGCGATGGTATTGTAAGAGAAACCGCGCTGATGAGCAGATTCGGCTTCACTGCAGTTGCTAAGGTTTTCTGCCAGCTCCACACTCTTGAGAGCTGTTTTCATCGCTACTTCTATTTTGCCCATTACGCAGTAAGTCCATGCACGAAAGCATTCAATGCGGATGAGAAGTATGTCATGACTATCAGAACTTCGCTGAAGCTTTTCTTCAAGATCATCAAGATATTCTATCGATCTGTCAATTTCACCACGTGTATAAAGGATATTGGCAATGGAAATAGATATTTTACCTTTCAGCTTCAGATCATCTGTCGTATTAAGAGCCCTGTTATAATATTCCAGTGCTATATCGTAATTGCCCATTCTGTCGTTGATCTTTCCCAGGTAGTAACAGCAGTCAGCGTGCCTGTCGAGATTGTTTTCCAGCCGGTTTTCGATAATGTTCACGGCATCCTTAAAATACTGAATAGCGTTAAGGTTCCTGTATTCCGACCATGCCTTTTCACCTGCTGCGATGCTGTATTTCAGTGCCTTTTTCCATTTTTCCGCGATGCGGAAGTGATAGGCGAGTACGGAGCATAAAGCATCGAGCTGGTCAGGATGGAGTTTCTCAAGTATTTCGCCAATTTCGCCGTGGATTTCTCTCCTCCGCTTTCTAAGAATGGAATCATAAGATACATCTTTGATCAGAGTGTGGGAAAAAACGAATTCCAGATCCTTCAGTTCCGACTGATACGTAAGGCCAGCTTCGGTACAATCCATGAGGTTGTCATGAACATCCCGCCGCAAAACCATTCTTACGATTTCCTCATCGAATCTCAAACCGGCAACACTGCCAATTCTGAGGCATTCCTTTGCCTGCTTTTCCAGCCTGTCTATCCTGGCCATTACCATTGAGAAAACATTGCCTGGCAGTTTATCATCACTGTAAAGCCCGGTTCTTACCCATATACCACCCTCTCTGCGAATAAGCTTTTCCTCAATAAGGTAGAGAAGGAACTGCATGAGATAAAATGGATTTCCATTTGCTCTTTCACGGATAAGGTTTTCTATACTCTCTTCAAGAGGTAAGCCATTGAGAATTTCTATCATCAGCGCATTGGTAGCTATATATCCGAGGCCTTCCAGAAACATCCTGTGAACCGGGAATTCATCTCCTTCAAGTAGTTTTCGTTCTTCAGGTCTTTTTGAAAGAACGAAGGATACATTTCCGTCCTTGTATTCAAGCAGTTGCCTTGTGATGTACTCTATCGCTTTAATGTCTTCATCCGAGGAATGGTGAACATCCTCGAGAATCACGCACAGGGGCTTTCTGTGAGATCCAATTATCTCACAGATACCATCGAGCAGGTTCTCTCTTCTCAGCTTCGGGGGCAAAGTATCGTAATACGAATCAGTGTAGGTTAGAGAGAACAGCATTCTGCCCAGGAATACTTCTCTTCTTGAAATGCTGGAGGTGGAATCATCCAGTTTCCGGATAAGATTCCGAAGCTTTTTCCGTTTGGTTTCACTTGAATCATGATCCAGCATTCCGGAGAGATTTTCTATCAGTGACGCAAACAGGTCGTTTGTATCGCCATGTTCAGGAGAGGTTCCATGCAGTACGCAATAACCCCTTTCCGTCAGACGTTCAGAGAGTTTTTTCAGGAGGCTTGTCTTGCCAATGCCAGCTTCTCCCTCGATTTTGATAACTGTTCTTCCCTCAGTTATTATCGTCGAGATTTTGGCAAGTTCTTTTTCTCTTCCGACGAAGGGGTATCTGTCGTATGTATCCACTCTTCTTGCGACCGGGGAAAAACGCCTGATGGAGCTTTCCTTGCCCTTCAGCATGATACTGTCCATAACTTTGTACTCGAAGTAATAACTGGACATCCGGTATACTTTATCAGTGACTGCTATGTTTCCGGGTTCAGTTGAGTCCGACAGGCGGGCTGCAGTATTCACAACATCTCCAATAACGGTGTATTGCCTGCTCCACGAATTTCCTATTAACCCCGCGAAAGCAAAGCCTTCGTCTATACCGATTCTTATCTGGAAATTGTACTGGCCGGACAGAAGACTGTTTATCTCCAGGCTCGCCTGAACCGCGTGAAGCAGGTCATTTCCATATGAACGGGGAGCACCGAAAAGCAAGAATATCCTGCTTCCACCCTTAAGGATATTATCCACCATTTGAATGATACCATTGTACTTTCGTGCAATATCCAGGATTTCAAGGTAGAGTGTCTGGATCTGACTGTGGGGAGGTATCGTCTTATCGTAACCTGAGAAGTTGATGAATACAGCGGTTATAGATCGATGCTCCCCCTGAAGATTTTCAGTACCAGGGATGTAGAACGAGCTGTCCTTCAGATCAGGCAAGATATAATCATCGAGGAAAACATCTGTCTCTGATCGAACTACAACCGTTTCGCCACTTGCCGCTGTATCCTCGGCTACAGCTATCTTTTCGATAATGTCACCAGCAAGAAAAATTCTGGCGCTCTCGCGGTTCCCTACGATGAATTCAGTCCACGATCCGTATCCCAGAACTATTTTAATACCGAGTCTGAACATGCCTGAATCGGTTTTCAGGTTTTCGAAATTTTCCATTTCGGACATCATCCGGCTTGCACATGCATCGGGAACTTTTCTCGGTGGAAAGCGGACAAGGACAGAATCCCCTGCTGAGGAAATGATAATACCACCGTGTTCTCTCACAATTTCGTACATCGTTCGGAAGTATCCGTTAAGGATTTCGGTAAGGTTTTCAGTGCCCTTCTTGCCGTGCAGGGCAAGTTTCTCGGTAAGTTCTGTAAAACCTGATATGTCGGCAAGCAGCAGGGAGCCGCTGTATGCGTACTTTCCCTGTTTTATAAGAGCTATATCGTTCGGTATTGAAGGGTTCAATTTACAATTCTTTCGTTGATATACAGGCATTTATTTTACATACTAGAAAAATGTTATCTTCCGGTGTCAAGAGAAACAGGGATATTCGTTCATTGCGGAACTGCCTGATAATAATGAATTATATTGCATGAGTTGTTAGCAACCATGGAAGGAAAGAAGAATATGTCCGGCAGAAAGGTATCAGAAAGAACGATCAGGCGTATCAGCCATTATGCCCGTTGTCTTCGTACTTCCAGGGCCAATGGGGATAGAACGGTTACATCCAGCTGGCTTTCCGGGCAATGCGGAATTTCTTCTGCAGCTGTAAGAAAAGATTTGACTATTTTCGGAGAGTTCGGGAAACAAGGTTCAGGCTACGATGTGGATGATCTGCTGGTCCAGATTGAAAATATACTGGGAACATGCGATTCACCTTCTATCATAATCATCGGTGCCGGGAATATCGGCAGGGCACTGCTTAAGTCCGGCCTGGAAGGTACAGGAGGGTATACATACTCGGCTATTTTCGATATTGATCCAGATCTTGTTGGGACGAAATGCGCGGGGCTCACCGTAAAATCCATGGATGATATTCATAATACGGTATCCGGTTTTAAGAAATTTATCGCGGTAATAGCAGTTACAATGGGAGAAGGGCAGAAGGTTGTTGACAGGCTAAACGAAGCAGGATGCCGGTCTATGCTGAGTTTTAATCTGGAACCACTGAAGTTGCCGGAAGGGGTTGAAATACGTTACATAGAGGTGTCTACCGAACTGGATATGCTTACCCATTCCTTGGAAAAATAACCACTTTTCCGCGGTTAATAACCTGTTATCTTTAAGCCGGAGGAAATGCGATGAAGGGAAGATTTCAGCTCTACACTGGAAACGGCAAGGGTAAGACCACAGCAGCCCTCGGGCTTGCGGTAAGAGCTGCATGTGCGGGTTTGAAGGTATACTTCGGGCAGTTCATGAAGGGCCGGGATTACTCGGAACTCTGTCTGCCTGATCATTTTCCAGGTATTATTACAATGGAACAATTCGGTACTCCAAAGCTTATATGCAAGGGGGAGAAGCCTTCGGAGGATGATATGCGATCCGCCGCAGATGGTCTTAATAAGATAAAATCAGCGATGAACTCAGGTGAATACGATATTGTTATTGCGGATGAATTGAACGTTACAGTCTATATGGGGCTTCTTGATGAGAATGAAGTGATCGATTTTATTAACCAGAGGCCGGACGATGTAGAACTTGTGCTGACAGGACGCTACGCCCCGGAGTGTTTTATTGATGCAGCCGACCTTGTGACAGAGATGAGGGAAGTAAAACATTACTATGAAACGGAAAATCTGCTGGCCCGAAAAGGTATCGAATCCTAGGGTCAGGTCTCGCATCCGGGCATTATTATCTATTTAATTATATTATTAGATATATAATATAATATAGTAAGGAGAGCGAAATGAAAACTGCTGTTATGTTACTGGTTTTGCTTACCACCCTCGTGGTGGCATCTGAAAGAAGTGAACTTGAAGTTTCTGTCGGCGGGGGTGTCTGGATGCCATCTCTGTTCGATTCAGATGCCAAGCTTACTCCTGGACTCGCGATCGTTGCTTCTTTGCAGATACCTCCATCATTGGGGAACTGCTTCATTATTGAAGCTGGATACCTTAGCGCAGGTTCGGACAACACAAACTACAGCGGAGTAAGCGGTATCCCCCTTACGGTCGGGTACAGAATGTATCCATTTTATAGAAGATTCGCGGGTCCTCGTGGAATTGAACCGCTTCTTGGCATATACGGTGGAGGAATGCTTTTGTGGGACAGCCCGGAAGGCAGTCATGATAAAACGAGTACCGGTGCCGGTGTTATCGGGGCTGAACTTGGCGCAAGAGTACATATAGGAGAATCAACTTCCATTGATCTTGTAGTTACTCCCGAATGGGTGCATGCAGGTTCCGCGCTGGCGGGAGAAACAGGAAAGGACCTTTCCGGTCTTGAAGTAACCGTATCAGTATCATTCTGAAATTAGCATTACGAGTCAGAGCAGGATGAAAAAGTACGATTAAATCCCGGGCCGAGTTGACCGCAGGCAGCGGCAATGTCACTTCCCCTTGAACGTCTCAGTGTAACCGCCTGGCATCTGGGGTAAAGGTAATGCATGAATCTATTCACCGATTCAGCATCGGGCCTTACGTATGGAACACCTTCAATCGGATTGTACACGAGTAGATTTATCTTGCATTCAATATCAGCGGCGAATTCGATCAGGGCATCAGCCTCCGGGACTGTATCGTTAATACCTGCAATCAGACAATATTCCAGGGTTATCCTTCGCCCCTTTCGATTGTAATAATCAAGCAGATCCCGCTTAATCAGTGGAAGCGGCAGAGCCTTTGATACCGGTACAAGCTTCAGTCTGGTACTTTCAACAGCGCTATGAAGAGAAACTGCAAGCCCATACTGGCCATTCAGCTTCGCCAGTTGTTCGATGCCACCGGGGATTCCTACTGTTGACACGGTTATTTTCCTGGCACCGATACAAATACCTCTGTCATCGGTTATTATTGACAGGGCATCGCTGACAGCCGGGAAATTGTCCATAGGTTCTCCCATGCCCATTAAAACAACGTTGCTTATTCGAGAATGGGTTCTGTTCTGCAAACCATACAGCTGTGCCACTATTTCATCGGTTTGAAGGTTACGTCTGAACCCTCCTCTTCCCGTCTGACAGAACGTACAGCCGCATCTGCAGCCTGCCTGTGTTGATATGCATGCGGTTAATCCTGGTGAGTCCGGTATGAGAACTGATTCTATGATTTCTCCATCCTTCAGGAGAAAGGAATACTTCACGGTTCCATCGTCTGCAGTAACGGCATTGCAGATCTCAAGGTCGGTTATCTCACCGGTTCGGTCAAGTTCGTTTCTTGCGGCAAGAGAAATGTCGGTCATCTGATGAAACGAATTTACCCTCTTCAGGTGTATCCAGGAGAAGAGCTGCTGTGCCCTGTATGGTTTCATTCCCAGGTCAACTGTAACCCAATTTTTCAGATCATCATATGTGAAACCGGTTACCTGTACTTTTTTTGAATCTTTGCTCATATGCCTGCAGAATTCCCCTTCGACCATTATTGATAGAGTATATATATAACATATGAACTTTCGTACTTAAACTACTGAGAGGATAACTATGAAAAATCGCATTGGTATTATCGGAGGGTCAGGAGTCTATTCCTTTGATGGAGTTAGAATAGAGCAGCAGCTGAATACCGAAACTCCTTTTGGAAAACCTTCTGCTCCGCTTGTTCTGGCTGAGTATAAGGACATCCCGCTGGTATTTCTGTCACGTCATGGAGAAGGGCATACCCTTTCACCTTCCGAGGTTCCGTATGCAGCTAACATTTATGCAATGAAGCATGTAGGAGTTCGTCAGCTTATCTCCTTTTCCGCGGTGGGAAGCCTTCAGAAGGTTTATCACCCGAGGCATTTCGTCATTCCTGACCAGATCTACGACAGGACCAAGGGGATAAGAAGATCCACCTACTTCGGTGGAGGAATGGTTGGTCACGTTGGATTCGGTTCGCCATTCTGCAGTGATCTTTCAGAGATTCTGTTCAAAGCAGCTGAAAATGCGGATGCAACTGTTCACAATGGTGGTACACTTGTATGTATGGAGGGTCCAGCTTTCTCGACAAGAGCTGAGAGCAAAGTATACCGCAGCCAGGGTCATGCGGTTATTGGAATGACGGCTATTCCTGAAGCAAAGCTTGCAAGGGAAGCAGGCATATGTTATGCAACCTTGTGCATGATAACGGATTACGATGTATGGCATGAAACTGAAGAGGACGTTTCCGTAGAAGCGGTAATAGCAAATGTCAGAGTAAATACTGTCCGGGCCAGGAAGACGATTGAAAATGTTCTGCAAGCGATTGATATCAATAAAACTGATTGTTCCTGCTATGGTGGAAAAAACGGAATTGAGCAAGCGATCATGACTGCTCCGGAACAGCGAAGTTACCTGGCAAAGGAGCATCTGAAGGTTATCCTGGAAAGATAATTTGTTCCATGAAACAGCTTATTTCAGACATAGGGGAGAGAGGACTGATAGGGAGACTAAGGGAGATATTCCCCCGGTTTTCCTGTATTGGAGATGACAGCGCTGTATTATCGGAAATTCGCTGCCCTGTTGTTACCACTGACAGTTTTTTCGAAGGGACCCATTTTTATCGATGGTGGGCGCCACCACAGATACTGGGAAGACGACTGCTTGAAGCCGCTTTGTCAGATATAGCGGCAATGGGAGCAAGAGCTAAATGGATTTTTGCAGCTTTGTCCCTTGACCCGGGGATGAGAGTGAAGTGGATAGAGGATTTCTACAGAGGATTGACCGAACGTGATGATATTATCCTCGCAGGTGGAGAGACTGTCAGGGGAGAACGCATGGGAATTACGCTCACGATAATTGGTGAAGGAGAAGAACCGGAAACTCTCCTTAGAAGATCTTCTCTTCTTCCTGGTGATAATTTGTGGGTAAGCGGCCTGATCGGCCGCGCGCTGGACGCACCTTTATTACTTGAAAAAATCGGTGGATTTGAAGGTAACGATCTCAATCCGCGCATGGATAATATCTCCGACGTGAAACTGTTGCAGCTCAGGGATTTTATGCAACCGAGAGCGGAGCTGGAACTTGGAATTGAGCTAAGAAAAACAGGAGTTCGGTGCGCAATAGATATTTCCGATGGGCTTTTTTCTGAAGCAGAGCATCTTTCTCTCGAGAGCGAAGTTAATGTAATACTTGATGTTGATGAGTCCATGTTCTACGATTCCGTGAAAGATAGACCCATGGCTGCGTCTGCCGCTGGAGAAGATTTCATTTTATTGTTTGGAGCAGCGAACGGGCTTGACTTTTCATCAAAAGGGTGTTCCATGATTGGGCGGGCTGAATCCGGTAAGGGCGAAGTGTCTGCATTTTTTGATGGAGACGAAGTAAATATCAATTCAACGGGATACGATCATATGGAGGTTTGACAAATGGCTGATTCTTCCGAATCGAATGAATTCAAGGTTTCTGGTAGCGATCTTCTTGAAAAAATGAAGGAACTTGTTCACCAGGGAAACGTAAGGCATATACTCATTAAGAATGAAGCTGGTAAAACGCTGATAGAGATCCCTCTGACAATGGGAATACTCGGAGTTGCACTGGTCCCGGTATATGCTGCAGTTGCTGCAATTGCAGCACTTGCTGTAAAATGTACAATTGAAGTAAAAACTACAGAAGACCCGGACTGAAAGCTGACACCTCGATAGTCAGCTCGATAGAATTCCCGTATAGAAACTGGAATATTCCGTAGTGCCGATATGTAAATTTCGAAGAAAAGCGGCTTCACTCAACTGTTTCATTCCCTGAGATTATCAGTTATTGTATTGACATCATAATAAGTATCCGGGAGGTATATCTTTGAACGCCCAGATGATCATACACGGTATTCAGGCAGTTGTTCTGGGTTTATCTGTCGGTCTTATTCTTCTGATTATCCGGAAGCATGCTCCCGGCAGTAAATTGAGACTGTGGGTACTTCTTGCGGGAATCGCGGGTGCTGCCTATCTTATAATGAGGATGTTCGGTGTTCCCGGAGAATCCACATTTTCAAAGATGGCTCTTGCAGCCACCATCATGCTTTCTTCGAACATTATGCTGCAGATTCTGAACCTGTTGTTATGGGACTATCTTCTTAAAAAGCAGGTTGATGTCCATATTCCAAGGCTTGTAATCGATATGATCAATTTCGCAGTACTCGCAATTGTAGCCGTTGCCCTTCTGAACGGAATATTCGGAGTTAGACTTACTGCATTCCTTGTAACATCTACTGTACTTTCGGCAGTAATCGGTCTTTCTCTTCAGGATATTCTGGGCAACCTCTTTGCCGGGCTGGCTCTTCAGATGGAACGGCCATACAAACTTGGTGAATGGGTAAGTGTTGGTGATGAAGAGGGGGTTGTTGTCCAGATGAACTGGAGAACACTAAGCATTCGAACAAGGTCCGGTGATCATGTAATAATTCCGAATGCAACTGTATCCAAGGATATCGTAACGAATTACTCCCGTCCAGACAGAAATCATATGTGCCGGATATCCGTTGGGATGGCTTATGATCATCAGCCTGGAAAAGTTAAAAAAATAATTATTTCAATTCTTAAAGAAATGGATGGAGTTCTTGATACTCCATCACCAAGAGTATTCCTCAATAAATTCGATGATTACTCCATTATTTATGATGTCAGGTTCTGGATATACGAGTATCACAGGAGGCCTGAGTTGGAAAACGCTGTAAGAACTCGAATATGGTACAGTTTAAGACGCAATGGCCTGACTATCCCGTTCCCCATAAGGGATGTAACAATCAGAGAAGTTTCAGCTGAACACGAGGACAGAGTAAATGAGAATATGAAGCAGAATGTTATCCGGGAGCTCAGGAACATCGAACTATTCAAGCCCATGTCCTACGATCAGATAGATGAGCTTGCTGCAAGTTCATCAAAACTCCTGTTTTCCAAGGGAGAAATTCTGGTTCAGCAGGGGGATTCCGGCGACTCTCTTTTTATCATTTCAGACGGCGAGGTAGAAATATTCGTTTCTGACAGCGCTGGAAACAAAACCCATCTGGTTGATCTTCAGAAGGGAGACTACTTCGGTGAAATGAGTCTCCTTACCGGTGAGCCGCGTTCAGCCTCTGTTACCGCTATTTGTGAAACTGAGGTGATAGTCGTTGAAAAGAGTGGAATAGCTGAACTGCTGGAGCAGGAATCTTCTATTCTTGAACCTCTTTCCACCATGCTGGAGAAAAGAATGGAAGACCTTTCAGGCAAGGTAACAGATCAGAAGGTAAAGAAAAAGAGCGCTGAACAGCCTGACAGAAAGGAACACCTGATTGGTCGAATCAGGGACTTCTTCGGGATAGGATAATTAGGGACGGAGGGTATTTATTTTAAACTATGAAATAATATAACTGAATCATGGGTCATAAGTTCATATTATTCACGTTTTGCGAATAAAATCCCTCCGTCCCTATTTTAAAAGATGACCTGGCTCATGGCATAGTAAATAGCCATGAGGGAAGAAAACACCGCGCTCGAAAAGAACCTCCACTTCAGAGGGATTTTGTTCTGAATCACATAATTCGCTGTGAATGCCACAGGTACATTTGCCGAAAATGAATAGAACCCCAGGCAGAGAAGGTTCCAGCTTATGCTGTTCCAGTTACCCTGCAGAATCTGAATGAACAAAAGATGGCGTGCTATCCACAGGGGATTGAAATAGAGTATAGCCAGACCGGCTCTTGACATTGAGCCCCGCAGGTTGCTTATCTGTGCGGTTTTTGCGTCTATCCATCTGAAGTAATTGGGAATTTCAAATGCGTAAACTGTACCGCCAATGACCATCATTCCCAGTAACCTCACGAGAGAAAACTCCGACATAACAACAGATGCGATGGTATCACCGGTAGAGTATATGAGAACTCCCCTTAGAATGTCAGCCTTGCTATAACTGAGTTTCAATATCCGCTGCTCTAATGTTTCTTATTCAAAAGCATTAGAAGCTTTTCGTTTGTCAGCGGAGCTGAATAAACAGGCGGGATTTCCTGGTTGCATGCCTGGATTGCTTCGAGAATCGCGAAATATGTACCTATCCCATACATGAAAGGAGGTTCTCCCACAGCTTTGGAGTTGTACACTCCAGCGTTGGGGGAAAGGCATTCCAGGAATTCAATATCCACCTTATCCGGAGTAAAGTAGATATCAGGTATCTTGTAGGTCGCGAGAGAATCTGACAGCAGGGCATCTGTTTCAGTATGATATTTCAGCTCTTCCATTGTGACCCATCCGATTCCCTGAAGAAGTCCCCCCTCAACCTGTCCTTTATCAACAAGGGAATTGATGCTTTCTCCCACATCGTGAACGATCTTTACTGAATCCACCGAAAAAATACCTCTCAGCCTGTCTAGAGTAACCTCGGTAATCGCCGTTCCCGCTACATGGTAGGCGAAAGGACGCCCCTTTTCGGAAGATTTGTCGAAGTACAATCCCGGTGTTGCGTAATGAGCCTGGCATGAAAGGCTTATCCTGGCAAGATACGCGAGATTCACGAGTTTATCCCATTCAAGGTCGGTTTTCTTACCGTTGATCAATACGGCTTCATTTATCATTTCAACTTTGCAATCCCCAGATTTACAAAGACATTTTACGGCGTGAGACAGAAGACGCTTGAGAATGTTACTGCAGGCTGTTCTTATGGCGTTGCCGTTCATGTCCGCCGCTGAGCTTGCCGCTGTGGGTGAGGTGTTGGCCGCCCTGGTCGTGTTGGTAGATTCAATCTTGATCCTTGACAGGTTTATTCCAAAGGTTCTTGCCGCGACCTGGGCTATCTTCGTATTAACTCCCTGCCCCATTTCAACAGCTCCCGTGCTGATTCCCACACTTCCATCTGTATACACATGTACAAGAGCGTTAGCCTGGTTCAGTGAAATATTGGTGAAAGAAATCCCGAAACAGACCGGCATGAAGGATATACCTTTCTTAAACATCACGTTACTGCTGTTGAAATCCTTTATTTTTTTACCTGTATTATCCTTACGGTACAATCCATCAGCCTGTTTCCAGGATCGTCTGACCTCGCTTCCCTCGTAAGCCATCCCGAAGGGGAATATGTCACCTCTTTTCAGCAGGTTCTTCTCCTGTATTTCCCCGGGGCTGATTCCCAATTTTTCCGAAGCGCTGTAAATCGCCGATTCAATAACGAACATGGCCTGAGGTGCCCCGAAGCCCCTGAAAGCTGTGTTAGGTGGAAGATTGGTTCTGCAGCACATGCCTGTTGCCTTTACATTGGGAATGAAATAGGCGTTTGTTGAATGAAACAGTGTCCGCTCCAGAATCGCTGTAGACAGGTCGGATGCCGCTCCTCCGTTCTGATAGTAGGTAACCTCCCACGCTATCATGGTACCGTCGCTCTTAAGACCCAGTTTGAAATCGGAACTGTACGGATGCCTTTTTCCTGTCCATGTCATATCTTCATTACGGTTCAGTACCAGTTTCACCGGCCTGCCTGTTAAATACACACCGAGGGCTGCCATAACGGCCCAGGGAGTAGCCTGGTCTTCCTTGCCTCCAAAAGCTCCCCCCAGCCTGCCGATATCAATTTCAACCTTATTCATGGGTATATTCAGAACTCTGGCAGCGATTTTCTGCACAAATGTAGGCCCCTGGGTCCCTGAAGTAATTCTGATGCAGCCATTTTCCATTGGAATGGCAAAGGACCCCTGCGTTTCAAGGTACAGATGCTCCTGCCCTCCCGAATCAGCCCTTCCCTCAACTATGCAGTCGCACTCCTTCCACATCGCTGAAACACTGCCCAAGGAGAAAGTTCTGGGGGGAGCTATGAGCATACCTTTCTCAAAGGCTTCCCTTGGATCGACAACCGATGGTAATTCACTCGTTTCCAGCCTGATAGCCTTTACCGCTCTTCTGGCCTTTTCCGGGCTATCCGCCAGAACAACTGCGATGGGCTCTCCGATGAAATGTACTTCCTTCTCGGCAAGAAGAAGTTCATCCATGATGATATTGCCGATCTGATTTTCACCCGGGATATCCTTTGCTGTAATGACCGCTTCAACTCCGGGTATCGATAAAACTTCATCGATTTCCAATGTCTCTATCTCACCATGCGAAACAGGAGAGACAAGCACTGCAGCATGAAGGACATCTCCGGGAAGTTTGAAGTCATCTACGAACAGGGAACTGCCTCTTACGTGCAGAAGAGCATCCTGATGTTTCATAACAATTTCTCTCCATCGACGAGTCCAGGGAAAAGCTCAACAAAATGGGCTGCAATGAGCTTTCCCAGAAGCAGCTTCTTGTATGCAGCGGAACCGCGCACATCATCTATGGGACTGACTTCGTTGCAGGCAGTACGAACCGCGAACTTAGCTGTATCCGTGGAAATCTTCATACCACTCATGGCAGCAGAAGTTCCTGCGAGATAAAGGGGAACAGGAGCAACGCCTCCTGCGGAGATATCAGCATTTTCTATAACTTCATCGTTAGTTCTGAAAACCGCGGCGGAATTAACGGAGGCAATGTCGAGATGTTTTCTCATGGCGACTTTTTCGAAATTGATACTGGTTTTTAGATCGGGCTCCGGGAATTCAAGACTTTCCAGTAATTCTCCGGGAGAAAGATCCAGTAATTTGTAACCTTTGTAGAAATTTTTTAAGGATATTTCTCTGTAGTCAGAGCCATTTACTATTCTCAGCCTGGAATCCAGTGCAAGGAAGATAATGGTAAGATCGCCTATTGGAGACGCGTTTACGATGTTCCCCCCAACAGTAGCCCTGTTGCGGATCTGGGCTGAGGAAACGAGATCCAGAGATCTCTCGAGATTACCCGAATTGCTGAATATCCCTGAATCGATGATGTCCCTGATAGTTGCAGCAGCTCCGATGACAGCTCTGCCATCTGTTATGGATATTCCGTTCATTCTTTTTTCTTTTGATAATAATCTCAGATTGGCATTTTTCAGCTTCTCAGCTTCGATTACGAAGAGGTCTGTCCCGCCTGCTACTGTTACGGTACGTCCTGATACATTCGCGTCGAGTCCGAAGGATTCATATGTATCCATTGCTTGAAGCTTCTCTTCAATCTCGAGGAAGTAGGGTGGTATAATTCCATTCTCTACAAGCCATTCAAGATGTTCGCGGGAGTGGCAGCTTCCGGCGGGGGAATGCCCGGTTATTCCGGAAACTGTTTTCGCGGCATTCTTTATAGATACATATCCCGTGCACCTGCAGATATTCCCCCCCAGGGAACCTGTTGCCCCCGCGTCGTCAGGATCAATTGTACTCAGAAGGTAACCTGTAAGGGACATGATAATGCCGGGTGTACAGAAACCGCACTGGGAGGCACCTTCCTCTACGAAAATCTTCTGAATGGAAGACAATCCTTCCTTCGGATTAACTCCTTCGATGGTTACAAGATGCCTGCCCTGGAGTTCCGCGATGGGAAGAATACAGGAATTCACAGCCATGTATTTAATACCCTGCTCAAGTGGTATTCCCAGAAGTACGGTGCAGGCGCCGCAGTCACCCTCCCTGCAGCCTTCCTTTGTTCCTGTTAATCCTGCTTCCTTTCGAAGCAGATCAAGAGTAACCGCCCCCGGAGGAAGCTTCGTTGTATAATTCCGATCATTGAGAATGAACGATGTCATCTTCCCCCAATTCCATTGACTGTCCTGATTATAATGATGTTATGAAGATGACGATATTTCAGGATAGAACTTCATCAGTTTCTCTTTAAGTTCACTGCAGGAAACCTCAGCACATGCATATATTTCCTCGGCCCTGTTAAACTCAAGAATTCCAATATTTACAATTTCAGGTTTTATATAAATATCAGGCCTGCCTGATTTTTTTCTGGCCTTAACAATTGATCTCTGCATTATATCGAACATATCAAAAACTGCCTTGACTGCGCTGGGAGGGCTGTCAGATACGGATTCCGCATATCCTAGAACATCCACGGCAACAATTACATCGCATTCATCCAGAACATCCCAGGGAACCGGATTCACTCCTCCACCGTCAATAAGAATCCGTTCTCCATATTTTACTGGAGTAAAAAGCCCCGGAAGCCCCATACTTGCCTTGACCCCCTGTAGAAGGTCCCCTGAGGATATGACCACCTGGCTTGATGCCCAGAAATCTGAGGTGACAACCTTAAGTGGAATCTCAAGTTTATCGAAATTGTCCATCTTAATAGCATCGTAAAAGTATTTCATAATCGAATCGCCTTTGAAAATTCCCGGTCCCATAAAGTCGATGTCCAGGAATTTTACGAACCTTTTGATATCTTTGAGTATTTCTACCGGGGAATCATTCTTTCTGATGATTGTCTCCCGTACCAGACTGCGAATTTCCGAGCCACTCAGACCCGATGAATACAGAGCCCCCATTACAGCGCCTATGCTCGTACCCGCAATGCAGCATGGTCTGATTCTCATTTCATCAAGAAGCTCAAGAATAGGAATATGCGCAAGCCCCCTTGCTCCGCCGCCGCCCAGGGCAAGGCCTAGCCTGATACTCTTCTTTTTGCCGTCCGGCGTTTTCCTCCCGAGAAGGCTACGGATTCTTTTTATCAAATAACTACTCATTCAAATCTCCATAAGATACTGAGAATTCATTTTTATCAATAACATAAACAATTGAGAACATCCGGATTTCTTGAAAGAAGATTCATTTCGACTGCCGGTAACCTGATGTGGATTGAATGTGATCAGTTTCCTCCAAGTACTGCTGAGCACCATGCGAATGCTCTGGCTCTTATTTGATCGTCATTCTTGAAGATAATTGCGTAATCGCTGAGTATCGATGCCAGTTCGTTCATACTTATAAATTCGGAAAAAGGGCTTTCCTGAAAATGTTCGGCTGATTCAAATGCATAGCACCAGTTCATATTACAAGAGACCCGCTCGAATACTGAACAGGCTTCTTCGTAATACCGTATCGCGTCCTGGATATTTCCCTCCTTAAAAGCAATCATTGAGGCGGCATGGGCCGCAACAAGAAACCTGCAGGACATCTCCTCATTGATATAGTACCTTACTGGATACATGACAGTATCCAGAATTTCAGCAGCCAGTCCGATTTCACCTGTTTCAAGGAGTGAATCCACCAGCAACAGCTGGTCTGTTGAAGAATCATCATACGTCGAATCAACAGGAACAAGCATCAGAATTTCTGGATCCCAGTAGTAGGATACAGTGTTGGTTGACGTGCTGAAAGGATATTGTGAGGCTACTACTACAAGGTTTTCCTCTTCATCGAACCGGGAATAGGTCTTTACCGTATTCATGAACATTCCGAAGGAAGTTGAACCAAGATACAGTGTGTCTTCCCCATATCCGATCAATGCAAGTTCAGGTCCATCCGCCGGTTCGCCTACAACGAGAAAGTCGAGATAATCCAGTCCTTCAGGCAGGAATTCAGAGGGAAAATCCTGAATGTTTATCACATCCAGACCGCCCTTCCTGATCTTCCATTCCTCCAGATAGAATCCGGAATCTTCAGCAATGGACGGCAATGTACAAAACAGCAGAATTGTCAGCATAGAGAATTTGAACAGTGATGAGCAGAGTATGTTTTTCATAAGAACTCCTTCTAAGGAAAGGCTGCCAGCATCCGAAATACCTTCGGAAAAGGAATGTCCGGAGCCAGTACTTTATTGGAACAGTGTCTTGATTCTTCCGAATGTAGACTGCTGAAGGCTAACATCGAAAAGCTCCACCTCATAGATAATATTGTGCTCCTGATCCGATACCCAGAAATTGTTACCATCAAATGTAAGAGCCGTTGGTTTCATGTCGCTTGAAATGCTTGTTACATCGTATGTATCTATAATAACTCCATCAGTTGTCACTTCAACGATCAGCTTATCGTCTTTGGCAGCATAGAATAGATGTGTACCGTTCCAGGCCATATCCATCGGATTTGCGTGAGGAACCGAAAAAGAACTGAGAACGGTTCCGGTTTTACTCATCTGATATATCATCTGTGCAGATCTGGATGATACCCAGAGGTTGTTTCCATCCCATGTCATACCGAATTCCCATATTTCCGAACACATGAAAGAAGAAACATATGTACCGGATGTTGTGTATTCGTATACCTCTCCCGGATAGCTTGTATGTTCGATGAACATTCCCCAGAGATTCGTTCCATCAAATGCGGCTCCGTCTCCATTCTTACCCCCCGGTTCCGACGGAGTGAAAGAACTTATAACAGAACCATCTGTGCTGAGTTTATAGAAAGTATCGTAATGTCCGCCGAGCAGCCACAGGTAGTTTCCATCCCAGGCGAGACCATTTGGAAACCAGTCAGGACTGTAGAAAGAGGACAGAACATTAACGGAACCGGCAATATTAACAACGGGTAATAAGAAAACTACTATGAGAAACACCCTCATCTGACACACTCCTTTTTCATATCAGTCAATAGAAAACTGGATTTCAACAAAATTAAGAATACCCCTGTCAATACTATTCCGTCAATACCTTACCTGTACTTACAATCCAGACCTTCTCATACTTGAGACCATTACAATCTTTAGGTATTGTTCCTATGCAATATTAGAAGGGAGATGTTATGATCCGATCCTTTCGACCTGGTGTTACAGTAATTCTGGCTTTAATGGTTGTTCTGTTCCTATCCCTGCCGGCATGTTCCGATGATTTCAGCACCTGCATTAATGAATGGAAGGCAAGAAGTGATGGACCGGGATATTTCTGTGTACTGGGTATGCCGTCCGAAGTGCTTCCCGATGGAATTCAAAACCTCGATCTGCTGATTCTGGGTGACAGCCTTATTGAAGGGTCGGACCTTGCGGTTATAGGCTATGGCCGGGATACTCTCTGCTTTGGGACTGTGGAGTTTGATATGTTCCTGAACCCGGCAAAAGCACATGCCTCTTTCAGAAGTGAAGACAGTCTGATAATTCTTACATCTGAGTATCCAGCGAGGGCTACAAGGTGTAATATGTCCTTCGCCTGGATTAATGAAGACCAGATTTTAGTTCCGGTTGAATCCTGGATAAGCGACAGATCCGCTGATCTTCTCGCTTTGGCGGACACCCTTCTTGAGAGAGGTGAGATCCGCGAGGCGGCTGACAGCATTCGCGCGATGATGTACGGCTGGGCGTACTACGATACTAATGAACTCAGCTGCCGATTTCTCCGGGCAGCTCACCAGGCTTCTATGGATGCTCCGGACGAGGAAGCACTGAACTATTACGACGATGCTGTTTACGCCTTCGATATAATACAGTACAATAATACATGGTTCATATCTTTTACCTCACTTGATGATTTCCTGGGCAGTGAGTATGCCGAATATATCGAAGCGGAAGAGCTTGCCGATATACTCCACGATTACGCGAAACTCTTCAGGAATAATGGTTTTGTAGTAGAAACCACCTTTGATGACATTGCGGATATACTTGAGGGGAAAGAGGAAGAATGAAACCTCATTTGACTCCATCCGTTCTTTTCCACATGAGTATTAAGGATTGTGAAATATTCCTTTTCGGGAGGTTGAACAGATGATTTCAGTGTTGTTATGTGCAGTGCTGATTGGTACGGGCTTTCCCGGCCCGGAAAGCAGAGCAGACTACTGCATGAAGGTTCGGCTTGAACCGGATTCGGACATGGTCATCGGGACTTCTGAAATAGTATTTACAAACGGGGTTGAGTTCCCGGTTGACACTCTCTGGCTTCATCTCTATCCGAACGCTTACAGAGATAATACAACTGCCTTCGGTCAGGATCTTGAGGCTGTTGGCCGTTACTGCTTCAGAGCATCTCCCGAGTCTGATAAGGGCTGGATAGATCTTTCAGACTGGAGTCTTAACGGGATTCCCGTTGATATAACCGTCGATGGCTCTCTGGGTTTCATCAGTCTTGATTCCACCCTCGATCCGGGGGAGACAGCTGTGCTGCAGGGCGATTTCAAAGTGAAGGTTCCCTGTTTCTGGAGCAGAATGGGGCATCAGGGGGATACTTTTCAGATAACACAGTGGTACCCCAAGATGTGTGTTCTCGATGAGAATGGGTGGCACAGAGCCAGATATCACTGGAGAGGTGAATTTTACAGTGACTACGGCGATTACACAGTAATGCTGGATGTTCCCGAAGGCTTTATCACAGCGGCAACGGGATCGGTAGAAAGCGTATCGATCGCGGAAGATTCACTCAGAAGAACTGAAACATGGAAGGCGTACGAAGTTCACGATTTCGTCTGGGCCGCAAGCCCTGACTATACGGTAAGGGAGCATACCTACATTTACCCCGATACTCTTGGTGCCGGTTCAGTGGATGTACACCTTGTCCTCCTGGACGATGACGAAGACCACTGGGCGGATGTACCTGCAATCATCGACTCCACGCTGCTGTATTACGGAGAGTGGTACGTGCCTTATCCCTACGATGATCTCTGGGTTGTGGAACCGGTGGTATTGATGGCGGGAGGCATGGAGTACCCCCAGTTCGTATTTTCCGTTGCTGATATTCCATTAACAAGGGCTCTTGAGATGGTAACATCACATGAGATCGGACACCAGTGGTTCTACGGCATTCTTGGAAACGATGAGGTCGATGAAGCCTGGCTGGACGAAGGGATGAATACGTTCAGCGAACTTCGTTACATGCAGAGGAAACACGGTTTTTCAGGGAACATGTCCACAACTCCCGACTGGATAATGGAAATAAGCGATCAGGACATGAGCCTCCTTACGTACGCAACAGGCACTGCCAACGGAGAGGAGGTTCCCGTCCTCAGCGATGCCACTTCAGCAGGTGACGGCAGCCATCCAACCGGCTTCACTTACTACTCCAAACCCGCGTTTTTTCTCAGAATGCTCCAGAGACAGATCGGTGAAGAAGATTTCGACAGGACAATGTCCATATACTTCAACCGATTCATGTATCATCATCCACATACGGAAGACTTCCAGGCGATTGTGGAGGAAGTTACGGGACGATCATGGGAGAGTGAATTCGATTTCTGGCTCAGGGGAACCGGGAATGCTGACGTAGGAATTGCCAGTATTGAAGAGATAGATGATTCAACTGTTGTGATCATTTCAGGTGATGTTCCCCATAACGTTGAACTTGATCTGCTTTTTATTTCGGGAAGCGATTCTCTTCTGACCGAACTGGCCCTTGCGCCCGGGATCAACGATACCGTAACGGTACAGGGAAGCTGGCATACGGCCGTTGCTGACCCGTTTCTCTGCATGCCCGACAGGGCTCCCTGGAATAATGCCTTTCCACGGCTGAGTCAGATTAAACCGATGTTCTTACCGTTTCCAAGACCTACCCATCAAAGTTTATGGGTGCTGCCGTTCCCGTCGTATGCTGCTGGCTCATGGCGCGGGGAGATTCTTTGCATGTCCGCTGCCATTCCTTCCTATATGGGAGGTCCCTATACATGGGCGGCCCATGCATCGGTTCCCTTTGAAAGCGGGAGTTTTTCCGATTGGGGAACAAATTTTCATGCTCCGCTTTTCAGGGAATACCGCAGAAGCCTTTATCTATCTATCAGTGTATCCAGGGGATACGGAATTGGCAATGCCTCGCTTGGAACTGACTATTATATGGGAGGACGTATTGCAACGGATACTCATCTCAGAATGTCTCTTGATATGGATCTGTTCAGCGTGGAAGACACAACTGTATATGGTGGAGCCAATGTTGAAGAAGGCAACGCATTTGAATTCACCGGAGGATTCTCAGCAATTAATCGTAACTACGGCATTTCATGGGAAGGGAGTTTGAACGCCCTGGCTTCCCCCGGATGGAACGATGGCCCATATTCGCGGGTGGACGGTGAACTTGGTATTACTACCAGAGTTATGAGCAGCTACCTCGCCAGAACCAGGATATACGCAGGCAGAATAGCAGGTGATGCCCCTGCACACGTTTTTCTCCGTCCTGGTGGAGCCCTCTTCGCAAGCGGCATCATTGGAGCGTTTCTGCCACCTGATGGATCATTATCACCTCAGGAACACTTCTACATCCGTTCCGGTCCGGCTCTGCCGGGTTACTGGAACAGCCCTGCCAGGGGAAGAGCAGCTGTTTCAATCGAACAGAGGATTCCGATACCGTTTCCGATGCTTCCACTTGAAGTATATGGAAGCGCAGGCTGGCTTGCCGATTGTTTCAGGGATTTCTCCGAAGATACTTTCCTCGCTGACTGCGGATTCGCGGTGAGGTTCGCCATGCTGGAAGCGCTGTTTCCAATCTGGGTATCCGATCCTGTTGACGGTGAGGACAACTGGGAATTCAGATGGCGGATAGGTTTGTCACCGGCTGGATTCCCGGACCTTAACAGACAGCTGAGGGAGGACAATGAAAACAATTCTGTAGATCGTTCATCTTTTGACAGGGTCAGTTTTTCCATATGAGGG
>JAUVLV010000027.1 GCA_030600545.1 Candidatus Aegiribacteria sp.
GTGCGACTTAATTAGATTATAGATGTACTTTAGAGTAACCCTTAACCACCCCGAAAGGGGTAAGATATCTCCTTCATCTGTATTTTTTTAAAGAGTGTAAGGGGAAGTTTTCTTTCATCCGAGAGGAGTCTTTGATGTCTGGTGGTAACTTCAACGCATTCGAGATGGCACAGGAGCAATTCGATAAAATAGCTGATTACCTGGATCTTGATGAGGGTGCAAGAGGTATGCTTAGAGATCCCATGCGGGAGTATCATTTCAATATCCCTGTTCACATGGATGACGGAACTGTAAAGGTGTTCAGAGGTTTCAGGTGCCAGCATAACGATGCCAGGGGACCCAGCAAGGGTGGGATCAGATTTCACCCACAGGAAACAATTTACACTGTAAGAGCACTTTCCATGTGGATGACATGGAAATGTTCGGTTGTCGACATTCCTCTGGGCGGCGGAAAAGGCGGCGTAATCTGTGACCCTCACAACCTTTCCATGCGTGAGCAGGAACAGATCTGCAGGGGCTGGATCCGCCAGATTGCCCGTAACATAGGGCCCCTTCAGGATGTGCCTGCGCCCGATGTAATGACAAATCCCCAGCATATGCTCTGGATGATGGACGAGTACGAGACCATTATGGGTGCTCAGTACCCCGGCGTTATTACAGGAAAGCCGGTGGGTATGGGTGGAAGTCTTGGCAGAACAGAGGCTACAGGTTTTGGTTTGATTTTTACAGTAAGGGAAGCGCTCAAGCAGCTGAATATCAGACCTCAGGATACAACAGCAAGTTTCCAGGGATTCGGTAACGTTGCCCAGCACGCTATCAAGCTTTACAACCAGCTTGGCGGAACGGTTGTATGTGTCTCATGCTGGGATCAGGCTGATCAGAAAAGCTACGTCTTCCGCAAAATCGACGGTATCGACCTGGACGAACTCCTTTCCATAACCGATAAATTCGGCGGTATCGACAAGCAGAAAGCAATTGACGTCGGGTACGAAATTCTCGAAGGGGATGAGTGGATAGATCAAGATGTTGACATTCTACTGCCATGCGCACTCGAGAATCAAATCAATGGAGAAAATGTTAACAGGATAAGCAGCAGGGTAAAAATTATTGGTGAAGGCGCTAATGGTCCCACTACACCCGAGGCGGATAAAATCATCGAAGAAAAGGGTATCTTCTGTATTCCAGATTTCCTTGCCAATGCCGGAGGAGTAACCTGTTCATACTTCGAACAGGTTCAGAACAATATGAACTACTACTGGACCAAAGATGAAGTACTGGGCAAACTCGACCAGAAGATGACAGAGGCGTTCATTGCCGTCAGCGAACTTGCCTCAAAGAACAACCTCTACATGCGTGACGCAGCCTATATAATAAGCGTAAGCAGAGTGGTTGATGCCTGCAGAATCAGAGGCTGGATATAGTACAGTTCTGATAACGGAATGAGGCACCTGTTTACATCGGGTGCCTTTCTTTCAATTATCGATCAATATGGCACATTGTTTATTTTGCTCGGATCTGCATGGAAGAACTCACCGCTACGGAGAACTGTTCCGAGTAATAAGGGAGGAAGAACCGGATGCGGTATTTCTGGGTGGTGATCTCCTTCCGGGAGCTGTTCAGGTATTTGCGTCGGATTTTCTTCATGAGGATTTCGTAAGGGATTTTCTCGCAAAGGAACTTCTACATATTAAAGAAGACCTGGAGAGATCCTATCCCGATGTATTCCTGATCCTTGGTAACGATGACGGGCGTTTTGAAGAAGCCGCCGTAATTGATGCGGCAGAACGCGGACTGTGGCATTACGTTCATAACCGGAAAATCGGTATGGGTTCTTATCAGATATACGGTTACTCCTATGTTCCCCCGTCGCCGTTCAGGCTGAAGGACTGGGAGAAGTACGATGTATCCAGGTACGTTGATCCGGGGTGCATTCATCCTGAGGATGGCATTCGTACTATGCCTGCATCGGATTATGAGATGCGTTATTCCACAATCAGGGATGACCTTGAGGTACTTACGAACGGCGATGACCTTTCACAAGCTATAATGCTTTTTCATGCTCCGCCATACAGGACGAATCTGGACAGGGCTGCCCTGGACAACAAAATGATTGATCATGCTCCCCTTGACGTCCATGTGGGAAGTATCGCGATTCAGAGATTCATAAAGAAGAGACAGCCTCTTATTACACTGCATGGGCATATACACGAATCGTGCAGGATCACCGGTAAGTGGATGGATAGAATTGGCAGAACAGTCATGTACAGCGCGGCTCACGACGGTCCGGAATTAGCTCTCATAAGGTTCGATCCGGATAATCCTGAATTAGCTTCCAGAGAATTACTCTAACCGATCAGCCTTTTTTACTCTTCATTTTCAGCGGACGGGCAGGATCGGATACGGAACCTATCTTAATTGCATAAGATTGCTTTTCTTCTATGTCTTTGTCAGTAACGATGTGTACGTCTAAAAGGTGTTCTGTTTTAAAACCGGTTCTTATGTAGTTCATCTCACAAAGAGAAGTATCCCATCCACTAAGATAGGATTTCAGCAGCTCCCGAGCATTATCGTCACCTTCGAAATGAATCAGAAGGTCTATATCACTGCATGGGCCCGAAGACGCGTTCTTGGTACTTCCGAAGAGATAGATGCCTTTGACACCGTATTGATCCGGATCGATATTCGAAGCCATGGTTTCAGCCATTCGCTGTCTCCACAGCCAGTGTTCGTCGGGATTGGAATCGGTGGCATTGCGGGTATGTAGCAGTCTATCGGGTTCCTTCTGGTCCAGATCATCAGCGTTTGCAAGATACGCGATGGCTTCACCCTCTTCCCCGCTCATCGCGATTCTCAGTATCCTTCCCCCTGTGCTTGCCTTTACGTCGATGACTTTTACCACATGGTCCAGGTTGCCACAGTCCGGAAGGATATGGCAGAGGACATTTTCGCTTTTCTCGAAGAACGCTTTGTTGAATACGACACTGCTGTCATCAGGATAGAGAGGCAGGTACCTTATTCCAGCTTCCACCAGATCCTGGAAAAAATGAGTTCCGAAGGAAAGATCCGGAACATAGCTTCCCTTCTGAAAAGCCATTTCTATCAGTGCAGCGGTATTGTTAATATCGGAGTAGGTTACCTGTACCCCAAGTTTAATGTCGCCTCGGCTCCCCCATCTTCCAGGCCCCATAAGGATGAAGCTTTTCTTTGAAAGGATACAGTTCAGCCTGCCAACGGTTCTTCCTACCGCAACAAGCTGATCAAGTTCCTTCAAATTGTCGTACTCCAACGGGTCAACGTAGACCACATGATCGATTTCCTTAATGAAACCGTCCGAAACGTATTTATCAGCGGAAAACACTATGTCGTCAGGATTTGGCTTATCCTTAAGATGCACCTCTTCACAGTGTTCCCATGAACTCTGGGCTCTGCATTGAAGGATGTAGAGGTTCTCGCCGTCAGCGGCAAATTCTATATCTACGGGGAACCCGCATCCCTGCTCAAGCGTGATCAGTATGTTTCTCATGGTCTTAAGAAAACCTGCTTCCGGACTGAGCAGGCCCTCAAAGGTTGGTATAACGTATTCATTCTCGAAATCGGTAAGTCGTGTAACACGCCTTATCATACCGTCTTTATGGGTTGAGAACACTTTCCCGACCTGAGGATACTGCGATCCATATTCGGAAATAACATCCTCGACTTTTACAGTTTCTATCTTACATTTCTCAAGGTTGATTACATCCATAAATTTAGGCGCATACCTTACAGTTTCTTCGACGCTGGTGTTGACCCTCAATCCGGGCTGTCCCGGCGCGGCAAGCACCGGAAAATCATCTCCGAGCCTGTCTACAGCTCTGGTTCCAAGACCGGGTACAATCCTCAGGAGACCATCGTTTCTTTTGATCCTGGAAGACCATCTGAATTCGTTCTGGCTGAACGCGACACCGCTGAACGAAGGCATGTAATATTTTCCGACCATTGTTCCTACTACCTGCTGTATGAGAATGCCCATCTCCTCCTGGAAATCCAGAAGATTTCTTTCATTCCTGTATTCAATGGCATCAGGGCCGAACATCGAAGCGTAGACTTCCGAAATAGCGTCCATAAGCGCATCCAGTCGTTCACTTTTAGAACCCTGATTCGCAAGAAATAAACTCTTGTATTTTCCGCTGAAAGCGGCTTCTACACTATCCTCAAGGAGACTTGAACTGCGCACTATAAGTGGATAATCCCCCATTGAATCGAGGGTCATTGAGAGTCCCTGCGTCATTTCAGGGCTGAAAGCGCAGTTCTTGAAGAGCTGTATCAGGTTCGGGTACTCCAGCCGTATCTCACCAAGGTACCTGTACCTGTATTCAAGTAGTTCCTCAAGGCGGTTATGATGAACGTAATCGAGTATTCCGTCGCTGCTTATGTACCATGTGGAAGGCATCTTGATGTTCGATAGCAGGGGATCATTCTGTCCCGCGATCTTCAGTATCTGTTTGGCCATGAAAAGACCGGCTCCCTTTCCCCCGAGTTGTCCGTGGCTCTTTGTGGGAATAATGAGGGAGTCTGTCAGTTTGTAGAAATCCTCGATGGAAACCGTTTCTTTCAAGCGGCTGATATAATCCAGCCTTCTGCTTATCAGTCTTCTTATGAGGGCTACTTTCAGAGCGTTCAGAACCGGTCTTGAAAGGCTTGCTTCGTCACTTACAACTTCCTTGTGGTTGTCCATGGCCTGTATGATATCGGTCAAAGAGCTGGCGTGGTCATCCAGTATGTTGATCAGATGATCTATCCGATTTTCGCCGAGCCACCTCTGGAGCAGGTTGAGTATCTGATCATCGCTCAATTCCCTTGATGCTATAGCAAGTATCTCCTCCACAAGTTTGAAGCTTACTTCGAATTGATGCCTGGGAGTAGGTTGATTGATTCCCTCGTGGTCAAGGTCAGCATCCTGCGTAGATGTCTGGCCGGCCCATCTGTTCAGAAGGGCAGTGGCATCTGTTATACCAATGAAACTCAGGTAATTCAGGAGTCTTCTCGAGAGCGTCTGATAGAGCTTCCTGTCGGTAATGAGAAGCATATCGAGTATGGTTCGCCAGGATTCGGATGTGCCTTTCAAATCGGACTGCTCAACGATCTCTTCTTCCTTAAACATCCGGGAAAGACTGTCGTGAAGAATGGTATGGCTTATTCTTCTGGCGAGTGTTTTTATCAGCTTCTTTTCTTCTTCAAGGAAGGGTTCCTCTTTATCAAGCTTCGGCGCTTTGTCAGTATAGGAAACTATAACTTCTCCAACGTTGCTGCCGTTGATCACAAGATTTTCCGAAAGTTCAGCGATTCCATTACCGTAATTTTTCGATTCATACGACTTTCGCATATAAACTATTCTGGCTTGACAGTGATCAGGGTCGTACCAGCCCAGAGTCATCGATTCCGTAACCGCTTGAAGCTTCTCTTCCAGGGGTTCATCACTCATCAGGATTTCATCGATCTTGTAAAGACAGTTAAGTTCCTTAGCCCTCTCACGGAGAGAGTTCAGAAGCCCATGAGATTCCGTTCCCTTTTCATTCATCTGAGCACCACTCCAAGTCCTTTTCTGCCGTTAATTCTTACGCTTACTCCACCGGGTATTCTCAGGCATTTCACATGTTCCGTCTCATGGAGGATTTCACTTCCAGTATTGATAATGTCCCAGTTTACAGGACCGTCAAGAGGTTCGCTTACCGAAAGATAACCCACACCGAAACTGGACAGGTTGTGAAAAAAGTGAGATCCCTGGCTTAGTTCTACCCTCATTTTTGGACCTGAGATCTCAATAATTGCTTTAGCTCCTGAGATATGCCCCCAGGTTACAGGTATTCCAAGCCATGGGTCGGAGCTTCCCCAGCGACCGTAACCGATAAGAAGGTACTCAAAATTTTCATCCGTGAACATTCTGTTGATACGCGCAATCTCAGAAGCGATCTGCCTGGTAGCGGAAGTATTGAAAGATTCAGGTTTTACATACACAATATATTCAACTTCCGTTATACCGTTTCCAAGAGCACGGTGAGAACAGGCCACAGTTCTTTCCCCCTGCAGGTCGTTCTCCGAAATATCCACCTTTTCACTGAATGCGGCTATGGGTCTTATCTGAAGCAGCCCCAGTGATGCGTCTTCCGATTGACCGGGTCCCTTGAAAGCGAATTCAATTTCCACTGGAGCATTTGCTTTTTCTGAGCATAGATCGAGAACATCCAACACCGCGTCATTAACGGGTATGATCCGGTCATCAAGAATCGGGGCGAAATTAACTACTTTCGGTCCCTTTCTGCCCGTTCCGTGAACAAGCCTGTCTGATTCCGCCAGGTATGTTGATGCCACGAACTTGAGTGTATCGTCGTAATCAGCGTCTTCGAGCTGGCAGGAAATCATATATTCGGTTTCTTTAACAGGATCGTAAGCAGTTATTCTTTCCATATTTACGGCCCAGAAACTGTTCTGAGTACCTTTCAGCATATCTCCGACTGAACCGAACGGTGGAGGTGCTTTTGGGCTTTTGGGGCTGTAGCTCCAGCATAGACCTCCATCAACAATACTCTTCCCCAGCCCAAGGGCCAGATTAACTACTCCATCCGATGGTTTTGCCTTGCCGAAAGCGTAGTAATTGAATGAGCGTGCTACCCCCGATACAACCGGATAGAACCTGTTGCCGTATCTCCTTCCGACTACCTTCTGAAGTATTACGGCCATTGCTTCCTCAGAAGCTGAACTGCCGATACCTCTGTGAAATTCCCGGGAATCGCTGAAGTATGTACTGGCCCATACCAGCTTAACAGATTCGATCAGTTTTCTGAAACGTATCTCGTCCGATGGTTGATTATTCGGAATCATCTTCGTCTGATATATACCGGCCAGAGGAGACTTCAGGTTATCTTCCAGAAGACTGGATGACCTGACTGCTACAGGCTCATGGGTTCTGCACATGAACTTCCAGAGTTCTCCCGTCAGCATTGGAGACATCTCTCCGCCAAGAAAAGCCATGGCGATCCTGTCATCGGGTTCATCATCGTTAGCATAGTGCTGCAGATCGTTGCGCTGAACGAAATCCAGGAAGAACTCCGTTGTTATCACCGAAAATTCCGGTACATAAACATCCATTGGGAAGGAAATACTACTACCACAATCGCGAAGGCTATCCACTATATCCACAAGACCGGATGCTTTCCCACCGATCTTACCGCTGCCATAAGAATCCAAACCATGATTGTCATCCATTACCGCTTTCCTTCCCATATTGAATTTGATAGATACAAAGTATAACAGTGATATCCCGTGTAAAAAAGGATATACTTTGCTACGCAACAATCACTCTCATTATCAGTTTAGTGCAGAAAAGGATGCAGAAATGATTATTGCGCAGAATTAAAGATAGAGGAAAGCACAAAAAATGCAAGAAGTATCCTCAGACCCCAGGAAACAATTACCAGAAGAACTATGTCAGGCCAGATCTTGCCGGATGTCCACTTTGAAAGCAGCCATATAAGCACGATAAGGGGAATGATATTCCCGATGAAAGCTACTGGAATCATACTCACGAGATTGGCCACAGCAGAAGCGGCAAATACCTTCACAATACTTCCGCGAACCCCGGTCAGTATCATGGCACACAGGAGAAGACCCCCGGATATGAAGGTATAGGTAACAAAACCAGATAAGGTATACATTATTAACCATTCGTAATTATTTGAGAGCTATCGTATATTCAGTAACAGCATATTATCTTTTCCACACAGGGGAAAGACTGTATGGAACAGAACCGCCCCATTGAGTGTATATAGTGTTGAAGAAACGATTATGACCAGTGTTATTAAGATGCTTGAAACGGTAGAAACCAGTTCGGCTCCATTGCCTTTGGGGCGTACAGCCGGGGTCTTGGTGCTATGGTCGAAATTGATGCCATTGCTGAAGTAAGGGAGGAATATTCTTGATTGGACAGGTACTCGATATCGTTGCCAAAGCCGATATTGTAACGAAACTCATTCTTATAATCATTGCTGTCCTTTCCGTTGGTTCCTGGGCTGTAGCCATTGCTAAAATTCGTGAATTCAGGGCTATTCTTGGTTCTTCAAAAAAATTCATGGACGCCCTCAGAACAACGGGAAAACCACCGGGAAATGATTTCTGGAGCAGAAACAGTGAAGTGGGTCCTCTTGCCAGGATGTATGCCGAGGCGGGAAGATTCCTTCAGAGAAGACAGGACAGAGGGATAACTGAACCTCTTTCAGCCCAGGAGGCGGGCATCCTGACAAGTTCTCTTGAACGTGAGGCGGGAGAAGATCTCGCTCAACGAGAACGGAATATCGGGTTACTCGCGACTGTAACAAGTGTAGCACCCCTGCTTGGGTTGCTTGGAACAGTATGGGGAATACTTACGAGTTTCATCGGCATGAGGGAACTTGGAGTTGCCGATCTCAGTGCGGTTGGAGCAGGTATCGCGGCTGCGCTTACTACTACTGTTGCGGGGCTTCTCGCAGCCATACCTGCCAATATCTTCCATAACTTCGTTGTTGGAAGAATAAATTCGCTGGCAGGGGACATGGACAGATTTCTTTCTGAACTTGTGGACGTATGCAGAAGGGGAAGCCTGGAATGATCAAGACCAGGTACAAACAGTTCTCCGCTATCAACGTAACCAACCTGGTGGATGTAACCCTGGTTTTGCTGGTGATATTCATGCTGACTTCACCCGTAATGCAGAGAAGTGCGGATGTTTCGCCACCTTCATCCGATGAGGGAAGGATTTTAAGCAACCTTAACCCCTCGGAATCACTTGTGGTTGAAATAGATGCTTACGGCAATCTGTCCGTTTCGGGCGAAGCGGTACTGATGGAGAATCTGGGTTCCCTGGCAGAAGCGGCGTACTCCTCAGGCAGATCGGAAGCATTTGTACGGGCTGATCGTGACGTAAGGTATGAAGTGGTAGCCAATGCTCTTACAAAACTGGGCAGTGGAGGATATCTTAATATCGGGCTGATTCAGGAAAGTACGGGTAACAGCAGTGAGATTCACTGATACCGAAGAACGCAATTTCAGCAGATACTCTGCACGCAGGATTGATTACATTCTTGCAGGGGCAGGGCACCTGCTTATCCTGATTGTCGGACTGATTACTATCTCAAGCAGTGCCGAAACGCCTGCTGGAGGTAATGAGGCCATGATGGTCACTATGGTTACGGCAGCCTCTGCTTCCGAAGTGTCTCCCGCTGAAGTAACCGATCCTGTGGGAATTCCGGAGGAAGCAACCCAGATTTCAGTTCCTGCTGAAGAACCCATTGAGGAAGAGATTGTCGAGGAACCGGATGTGGAGGAAAATCCTGAGAACCCGGTGGAAGAGAATCCGGAAGAGATCGATCATCAGGAGATTCCCGAAGAGACTCCCCCGGAGAATCCACCGGAAGAGATTCCAGCTGATGAGCAGAATTTTGCTTCCGTTAACGGAGAGGGGTCCGCAGGAACAGGTGCTCCAGGGCCGGGAACCTATGAATCAAGAGTATTCAATGCCATAAGAAGGGGATACCGAACCTCGGTGGAGCCGGAGCTGTCCTACAGGATAATTCTGACCGTCAATCCAGATGGCACAACCAGTATCGAAGTAATCAGAAAAAGCGGCACATCAGCCTTTGACCGAGCAGTGGAGAATGCCCTGATAAGGGCACAGATACCTCCAATGCCTCCTGGACGAAACAGTCCGGCAGTAATAAATATTGAATTCATCGGACCGGAGCAGTGAAGTGAAAACACCATTACTTGCAATTCTTTTTGCTCTTTCAGCAGGTTCCCTGTTCTCAGACAGTTTCATTCCCATGACCCCTGTAGGCGTGCAGTGCATTCCAATTTCTGTAAGTGTTACGGGGGACAGAGACCTTGTGAGCATTACATCGAATCAGCTTGTAGAGGATATCGATTTCTCAGGGCTTCTGATTACCTCCGATGAAGGATATGCCGAGGCAGAAGTTGAAGTAACGCGTTCCCTCGATGGAATTGAACTCCATGCGGAGGTTACATCGGGTGGAGAACACCTTCTTGCAAGAAATTACTCGGGACAGAATATCTATGCGCTGGTACACGCCTTCGCTGATGATCTTGTATACGATCTGACAGGAGAGGATGGTATCGCTTCCACCTGGATCTCTTACGTGACCAGATCTCCTTCCGGTTATGCTCTGGAGGTGAAGTCACAGGATCCCAGGGATGCAAGGAATGTTATGTTCGACGAAGATGTAATAACAACCCCCGCCTGGTCTCCGGATGGCGATAGAATTGTTTTCACTTCTTTCAGATCGGGAAACGCTGACCTCTGGTGCTACAGCTTTACAGAATCAAAGGCGGACAGGATTCTGAGTATTCCGGGCCTGAATTCCTCTCCCGCCTGGAGTTCCGGTGGTGAGACCGTAGCTCTGACACTGTCAAGCGACCGGAATGTTGATATTCACCTTCTCAATGTTGATACTGGAGAGACGACCCGCCTTACACTCAGAGGATCAATAGAAACATCGGCGAGCTTTTCTCCAACGGGCAGGCAGATAGTGTTTACCAGTGACAGAATAGGCTATCCTCAGCTCTATATCATGGACAGCTCAGGAGGTACAGCCATCAGGGTCACCAATTCCCACGGTTACTGCGACAGTCCAGCCTGGTCACCCGATGGTGAAAGAATAGCGTACACCGCTCAGGTTGGCAGGGATTTTCACATATTCGTTATGGATGCCGACGGCTCCAATATCCGGCAGGTCACTTTCCAGGGGTCGCTTAACGAAGATCCCGTATGGGGGCCAACAGGAAGACATATCGCTTTCAGCAGCAATATGGATGGTGAGAGAGCTGTATATATCATAGAACTCAATGGACTTACTATTAGAAAACTATCCGGAGAAAGTGACAGCTACTGCCCAACCTGGTCACCTCTTGGATTCAGATGATTGAATTGTATCTCTTCTGAAAGGCGGGATGTGAACTGTGAATGCTAAACTTATGACAATACTGGCTGCTTCAATACTGATGGCCGTAATGATGTCCTTCTCCGGATGCAGAACCGATAGTACTATACCCGACGGACATGATACGACTACGGTTTTTGTTGAGGAGTTCCCCGATACAATCACCGGTATATGGAACACGGATACGCTGTCAACGTCCACCGATATGCTGCTTGTTCATCAGGAACATTTGAACGATGTTTTCTTCGATTACGACAGTGATGAACTTTCAGGGGATGCCCTTGAATTTCTTATGGAGAATGCTTCATACATAATGGAAACCTATGGTTTCAGGATTCTCATAGAGGGGCACTGCGATGAAAGAGGTACTATAGACTACAACCTGGCTCTGGGAGAGAACAGGGCCCTTGCCGCATACAATTACCTCGTTAACTATGGTGTTGATTCCGGTCGGCTGCAATACGTCAGTTACGGTAAGGAAAGACCATTTGATCCTGCGCATACGGAGCAGGCCAGGGTACTCAACCGAAGAGCTCACTTTCGCGTTCTTCCAGGAAACTGATCATGCTGCGTTTATCCGTTGCATCGATTTCCGCTCTGCTGATGTTTACAGGCTGTTTCGGTTTCTGGGTTCACACTCCCGAGGAGATAGAGAATATAGATGCGGATCAGCAGAGGATGAAGGAAGATATTGATTCCCTCGCCCGGGCTGTTGAAGATAACGAAGTTCTTCTGAGGGGTCTTCAGGCTCAGTCGGGATCCAGGGCGGTGGAACTTGTAGACAGGCTTTCCGCACTGGCCGATGAACTGGATCTTGCCCTGATGAGGCTGAACAGCACCGGAGGCGTTACCGTGCAGGATACCACCACCGGACCCGATGCGCAGCTTCTCTTCAATGAGGCTTACAGGCAGTTCCAGCAGGGGAGTTTTGAGATCTCAGCACAGGGTTTTACGGAACTTCACTACAAATATCCTTCATCATCACTCGGGGATGACGCCCTCTACTACATGGCCATCTGCTGGGAAGAAGCCGGACAGTCCCATAGAGCTATTGAAGATCTTGTAGCCCTCTATTACATGTACCCCCATTCGGAGTGGGCACCCGGAGCCATTTTCAGGGCAGCTGATATATACGATATCCATGGAGCTCCGGGGGAAAGGGACAGGCTTTTTGATCTTCTGCTGAACAAGTATCCCGACAGTGATGAGTCTGCCCTCGTAAGAGAACTGTATATCAATTAATTAACGGAAACGGGGCGGTTTGTTCAGTCTGGAAACCGTCGGGTAAGATATCTACATGAATGATCTGCACAAGCTTTGACGGAAAAGCCTTATCAAAGCATATTTGCCTCTTGCGTAAATTAATACTGTTGCGGGAGTGGCGGAATTGGCAGACGCGCCAGATTTAGGATCTGGTAAGTATAACTTGTGGGGGTTCAAGTCCCCCCTCTCGCACCATCTCAAAGGAAACAGGGAAGATTTTTATATGTATGATATTGTAAAATCGGAAGACAACAGGAAAACTGTTCATTTTACCGAGTCAGCTGAACGAATAAACGGGCTTTTCCGGAAAATACGTAAGCAGATTTCAAAAGATCTTGAAATGCCGGGTTTCAGACCGGGAAAGGTTCCAAAATCAATCATCGATAAACAGTATGGAAACATAATAAAGGCAGAAGTTGCGGACAGTGTGAGACAGAAATTTACATCCGATCTTCTGGAGAAGGAAGACTGGATTCTTGATGATAACGATCCTGAAAGCAAGATTGAACTGCCTGTGGAAGGCGATTCCTACAATTTTGAGATGACATTTTCTCTCTTTGAAATACCTGAACCCGAAGGTACTGAAGGCATCAGTATAGAAATACCACCGCTTGACCTCGAGGATGCTGTGGAGAAGACGATTGAATCATTCCGCGAGAAAATGATCAACTTCGAGACAGTTGACAGACCTTCTGAGGATGGTGACCTTGTTCTTCTGGAAGCCCGCTCTGCTGGAAACACCGAGGAACCTCAGAAATTCAATGTCAGGATCGGAGAATCGCAGATAGGAGAAGATTTCGACCAATTGGTAACGGGGGCGATAACGGGTTTTGAGTTCGCAGCAAGGATGGATAATGAAGATCCCGAAGAAGAAAAACCTCCAGTCCACAGATTCCGGGTAACCGGGGTGAAATGTCCTGTCCTTCCTGACCTGAACGACGAGTTCGCCGAGAAGGCTGCGGGGGTGGAGAATCTCGAAGAACTCAGGAAAAAAGTGGAAGAAAGCGTCAGAACCCGTTACGACCAGGAGGTTGTATATCTTAAGGAAAGGTCTGTTATCGACAGCATTCTTGCGAGCAACCCTTTCGACCCTCCTGAGTACATGGTTGAAAACCTTAAAAAGGATTATGTAAACAGACTGGGTGAAGAGGATCCAGGAGAGGAAACGTTAAAAGCAGCAAAGGAGCTTGCACAGAATAAGGTACGTGAATTTCTGATTCTCAGAGCCCTTGCAGAAAAGGAAGATATTCAGATTACCGATGAAGAGATCGATGCGGATAAGAGCCCGGAGGAGTCAGCATCATCGGTCCTTGACAGGTTGAGAAACAAAAAAGCCATGGAACTAATTCTGGACCGTGCCGATATCACTGAGAAGAAACCTCGTGGAAACACCGATGCAGGGTCTGATAAGGAAGATATGCCTGATTCGTCATGGCGCTGGGTCCTGATTGAAGATGATAATCAGGAAGCTGCTGGCGAAACAGCCGGGAAGGAAAAATCCTGATGCCATCCATTATACCTTTTGTTGTAGAGCGTGAAGGGAACAGAGAAAGATCCTACGATATTTATTCCCGTCTTCTGAAGGAGCGTATCATATTTGTTGGTGACGTTCTTAACAACCAGACAGCAGGCCTGATAGTTGCACAACTGCTGTTTCTGGAAGGTGAGGATTCCAAGAAGGATATCAATATGTACATAAGCAGCCCGGGAGGCGAAATCTCTTCGGGGCTGGCAATATACGATACGATGCAGTTCATAAAGCCGCCTATGGCCACATTCTGCATGGGAACAGCCGCCAGTATGGCAGCGGTTCTCCTTGCATCGGGAGCTAAGGGTAAAAGAAATATTCTTCCCCATGCCAGGGTTATGATACATCAGCCCATGGGAGGAGCCCAGGGACAGGCCAGCGATATTGAGATACAGGCAAAGGAAATCCTCAAACTCAGGGAGAAACTGAATATCATCCTCTCGGAACATACCGGTCAGCCTCTCGAGAGAATAAAGAAGGATTCGGACAGAAATTTCTGGATGGGTGCACAGGAAGCACTTGATTACGGTATTGTAGATAACTTGCTTGAATCCAGAAACTGACGGAGTAGAGTATGGCTAAAGAGAAAAAATGTTCTTTTTGCGGAAGATCTATCGGTGAAGTTAACCAGCTGATCCAGGGGCCAGGAGTGCATATCTGTGACGAGTGCATAAGATATTGCAGCGAACTCGTTGATATGGAAGATGATCATCAACTGGAAATTCCGGAACTTGTTCAGGAGAAACTTCCTGTGCCTTCGGAGATAAAGGCGCAGCTTGATGAGTACGTTGTAGGGCAGGAACAGGCAAAGAAAGTTCTTTCGGTAGCGGTTTACAATCATTACAAAAGATTGAAAACCATCAGGGAATCCCCCGATGTAGAACTTGAGAAGAGTAACATTCTTCTTATTGGTCCTACCGGTGTAGGGAAGACCCTGCTTGCCAGGACACTTGCAAGGATTCTTGATGTACCGTTTGCCATTGCCGACGCGACAACACTTACAGAAGCCGGGTATGTTGGAGAAGATGTCGAGAACATTCTGCTTCGTTTGCTTCAGGTGACTGACATGGATGTTGCAACCGCGCAGCAGGGTATAATTTACATTGACGAGATCGATAAAATTTCCAGGAAGTCGGAAAATTCATCCATTACAAGGGATGTATCGGGCGAGGGTGTTCAACAGGCTCTTTTGAAGATTATTGAAGGTACGGTCGCCAGCGTACCTCCCCAGGGAGGAAGAAAGCATCCTTACCAGGACAATATTCTGGTTGATACCAGCAACATCCTCTTCATATGCGGAGGCGCGTTCAATGAACTTGAAAAGATAGTCGAGAAACGCCTTAAAAAGAACGCTATTGGTTTCGCTGCTGTTCTTGATTCGTTTGGCCGGGAGGAAGACAATATGCTCGCACATACTGAATCCCATGATCTTGTTAAATACGGCCTTGTGCCCGAGCTTGTTGGAAGACTCCCTGTACTGGTATCACTTGATGATCTGGATATTGATGATCTTGTAAAAGTACTTACTCAGCCGAAGAATGCGCTGGTACTCCAGTATCGGTACCTTTTTGAACTTGAGGATGTAGATCTCGAATTTTCGAAAGGGGCCCTCGAAGCCGTTGCCGAAAAGGCAAAGGGAGCGGGAAGTGGAGCGCGGGGACTCAGATCTGTGCTTGAGGGAGTTCTTCTGGAACCAATGTACGATCTGCCCGATCTTGAAAACGTAAGCAAACTCGTGATCTCGCCTGATGTTGTCAAAGGAAAAGCTGAGCCTGAGATAATCAAAAAAAGAAAGACAAAAAAACCCGGGAAAGTCGGCTGAGCAGGTCTGTCAATGGCCTCTATGAAAATAGAGTTTCTTAAGAGTTGTCCGGGTCCTGCGACCCTGCCCCGGGACAGGCTTCCGGAAGTATCCTTTGCCGGCAGGTCGAATGTAGGAAAATCCTCTCTTATTAACCGGATCAACGGAGGACATTCCGTTGCCAGGACAAGCTCCCGGCCCGGATGCACACAGTATCTTAACCTCTATTCGGTATCCGGGATATTTTACATCGTTGATCTTCCAGGTTACGGATTTGCTCGAGCACCCCGAAAGAACCGTACCGAATGGACGGGATGGATAGCTTCATATCTTATGGACAGAGTTCCTCTGAGAGGTGTAGTGCTGCTCATTGATGCCAGGCACCCGTGTTTACCCAACGATATCGAAATGGTGGATTTTCTCAAGGAGAGGGGCAGGCCCTACATCATCGCCCTGACTAAATCGGACAAGCTCAAGCGGGGAAAACTTGCGTCAGCCGTTGGAAAGGCACAGGATATGGGACCGGTAATACCCGTATCATCGATTACAGGCAACGGTATAAGAGAGCTTAAGAAGTGGATTTTCCAGGCAGTGGAATAGAAAAATTCCGAATAAATTCATGAAAGGAATAGAATGCCAGCAACCATAATTACCGGGCTGCAGTGGGGTGATGAAGGTAAAGGGAAAATGGTCGACCATCTCTCAAAAAACGTAAGTGCCGTTGCCAGATTCTCCGGTGGAGCAAATGCGGGACATACAGTTGAGGCAGACGGACGCAGGATTGCGCTTCATCAGCTTCCAAGCGGATTGATAAGACCTGAAGTTCTTGGGATTATCGGGGCTTCCTGCGTGCTGGATCCTGTTGCACTTGCGGAAGAAATGCAGGTTATGGAGGATGAGGGGCTTTCCGTTGCGGAAAGGCTTATGATTTCCGGAAAGGTGCATCTCGTTCATCCCGCGGGTAAATATATTGAAAGCTCCGATGAGATGAAGCTTGGGAATGCTTCGGTTGGTACCACAGGTCGGGGAATCGGCCCTACCTATGTGCGTAAATTCATGAGAAAGGGAATCAGGCTTGAAGACGCAGCCGTACCGGAGATTTTTCTTAAAAAATCCGCAGCCGTTACCGATGAGTGCATAGAGCAACTTGGTCTTGCGGAGGAACCTGCTGAATCACTGAGGAAAGAGGTTGAAGTCTTCAACCGCGAGTCTCTAAAACTGGTGGACCGCGCGAAAGACGTATCGATGGTAATCGCGCAGATACTGGCATCTGACAATTCAATACTTGCCGAAGGTGCGCAGGGAACTCTTCTTGATCCCGATCATGGAACCTACCCCTTCGTCACATGCGGTTCATGTGTTGCCGGGGCTGCATGCGTAAGTCTCGGAATCGGCCCGGTTATGATCGATGAGGTAGTGGGGATAATGAAGGCTTATACCACCAGAGTCGGGAACGGTCCATTTCCGACGGAGTTGACCGGTTCTCTTGGAGACAGGATCAGGGAACAGGGCAATGAGTACGGAGCTACTACCGGAAGACCCCGAAGGTGCGGATGGTTCGACGCGGTTCTCGTAAATTACTCCACCAGAATTAACGGCTGCACCTGGACAGCGCTTACTCTTCTTGATGTCCTGAGCGGTATTCCCGAACTTAAGGTCTGCAAGAAATACGAACTTGACCCGGAGATTGATCTTACTCTCTTTGAAACAGGGGAAAGACTCGGGAAACATATACCCGTATATGAAACCCTTCCCGGATGGGAAGAGGATATTACCGGGGAGCAGGAATGGGACGTACTGCCCGAAAACGCCAGAAAGTACGTGCTGTTCATTGAGAAGCTCATAGGTGTTCCGATCAGGGCAATCTCCACGGGACCCGCCAGGGAGGATCTGATCTGGAGAAATTAGAGTACTTCGATACTCACTGTCACCTCTGTGATGAACGGTTCAGCGACGATCTTGACAGAGTACTCGCCAATGCGGAAAAATCCGGTGTAACAAGATTCATGGTCCCGGGCATATCGCTGAAAAGCAGCATGAGGGCAGCTGAATTGTCCGAGACCCGATCCGATATTTACGCTGCGGCGGGAATTCATCCAAATGGATTCGATCCCGAATCTCCGGAGAGTACCGATGAAATTGTAGAAATTCTTCTCCGTCCCCGCGTGATAGCTGTCGGAGAGACAGGACTGGATAGTTATCGGGAAAGGGTTCCTGCTAAAATGCAGATAAAGGGATTCAGAGAGCACATCAGACTGGCGGAAGCCTTTGGATTAACTCTCATAGTTCATTCAAGGAACGCTGAGAAGGAGGTTCTCCATGTACTGGGCGATGATGTTACCATACCGGTTATCATGCACTGCTATACGGGACCGGATAATATTGCCCGGAAGGCTGTAGACAGGGGCTGCTACATAGGGTTTGCCGGTCCGCTTACTTTCAGGAAGAACAGTCGGCTGAGGGATCTTGCCGGATCGCTTCCGGCTGACAGGATTCTGATAGAAACGGATTCTCCATATCTTTCTCCCGAACCGGTCAGAGGGAAAAGGAACGAACCTTCGCACGTTAAGTACACGGCTGGTATCCTCTCGAAAATATGGGACAGAAATCTTGAGGATACATCTGAAATACTGCTGAATAATTCTTTGAAGGTGCTACAGCTAGCTCACCCGCGGAGGACCGACCTTGTATATCGTATGTACGGAAATATTTATATGAACATCACTGGCAGGTGCACCAATAGCTGCATGTTCTGCATAAAAGACAGAACGGATGGTATAGGAGGCTACTACCTGAAACATCATGGAGAGCCAGACGGGAAACAGCTCGAATCCATTATCGAGCTTCTGCGGCCCGGCATGGGAAATGAACTGGTGTTTTGCGGATATGGTGAACCCACCATGAGGCCTGAGCTTCTCAGGAGACTTGCCGGAAGAGCCTCTGAAAAGGGTTTTCCGGTCAGGTTGAATACAAACGGAACCTGTCTTGAAAGGCTTTCACTTGAAGAAACCACTGAACTGCTTGAACCTTTCGATTCGGTAAGCGTAAGCCTGAATGCCTCCTCCAAAGAGAAATACAACAACATCTGCCGTCCTGCTGAAGGAACCGCCTGGGACAGTATGCTGAAGTTCATAGAACTGGCAGGAAAAGCTGCTTCCGTCAAACTTACAGCGGTTAGTTATCCCGGATTGGATATGGAATCGGTGGCGGAACTGGCGGCGAGACTGAGCCTGCCGTTCCGGGTAAGATCATAATGCTGCTGACGGAGCTGATGACATATCTGAAGAGAACAGGACTTGATCCGAACAGAAATCTGGGTCAGAATTTTCTCATAAATCCTTCCGTAGCATCAAGGATTGCGGCGGAAATCCCTGAAAAAGGCAGTGTTCTGGAGATCGGACCCGGATTCGGCTCTCTGACGGAAAAGCTGCTGCCTCGTTCCGAATCGTTATCAGCGGTTGAGATATCCGGCAGGATGGCCTCTTTCCTCAGCAATAGATTCGAAGATGAACGGCTGAAGGTTATCCAGGCTGATTTTCTCAAGGTTGATCCCTCGGAATTGCCCGGTTATCCATTCATTACGCTTGCAGGCAATCTTCCCTATTCCATATCCTCTCCAATACTTTTCAGAATGATCGAAGGCCGTTTCAGACATATTCAGAAAGCGATTCTCATGCTCCAGAGGGAGGTTGCCATCAGATTGGCAACACTCGACGGGGGAAAGGATTACGGTAAACTTTCACTGCAGATATGGCCGGTTTTTACTGTAGAGAACCTTATTGATGTTTCCGCAGAGGATTTTTATCCGGTTCCAGAGGTTCTTTCCAGGGTGGTCGTTCTTAGACGCCGCATCAGACCACTGGTTCCTGATGAGATGTACGGTAGATTCAGAAGAATTGTAAAAGTATCGTTTGCAATGAGGAGAAAAACCATTCTGAATAACCTGAAAGCGCTGCTGGGAAAGGAAAAGGCTCTGAAACTTCTTGAGATGTCCTGTATAGACCCCGGTCTGAGGGCTGAACAATTGCCTCCCGAAAAGTTCATCAGGATGACGGAGGTTATGCAGTGAGAAAATCCCTGTTAGTGCTGTTACTCCTGTTTGCATTTCTTGAAGCGGTTTCCATCGGTTACGATATCTCACTTGACCAGATCAAGGACAAGAGTTCTCTTATGAATTCTCTGTCTCTTAGTCAGCAGCTGACATCAAGGATAGCCATGAATGCAAACGCTTCTTTCAACGCTGATAAGAACAGGGATCTTAACAGGTTCATAGATAGCAGGAACGGAACCGCCAGCCTGACGTTTACTCCTGTTCGCGGTATCGAACTGGGAGTTAACCTTTCAAGGACAATCAGTTCGGAAGAGAAGAACGATGAACTTATCAGGGACAGACTCAGGAACACAACTTCTGGACAGATCCGTTACTCACCTTCATCCTGGCTGTCCGTGAACGTCGGACTCGGAGCCCACTTCATTGATTATATGAATCCTTCCGGCGACAGCACGATAACAGGTCATGACCAGGGCGGTGTGAGAAATGTTGATATCTCCATGAACAAAACTGTTTTCCCCGGGATGAGCGGAAGCATCTCGTTCGGGGAACACAGGACCCTAGGATATCAGAAGGATACTGGAAACGATAATTTGTCCGTCAGAATGGGCTACGATTTTCCCTCGGTTTACAGAGGGGGAAGTCTTGAAACGCAGATCAGGGCATCAAAGCTTTTTACAATGTACAATGATTCCAACAGAACACAGAGACAGGATGACTGGTCCAGCAATCTGTCCCTGGTGGTTCCAACTCCCTTTGAAAGATTTTCCATGGAAGTCTCAACCGGATGGGACTATTCTGACAGGTATTACGAATACGAAGATCCGGATTCCGCGAGCAGCGATGGAGACGTTCTGGACAGACAGCAACGACAGAGGAGCATATCTTCCTCAGTCAGATATGAGATATTTGATAATCTGAAGCTTAGCATGAACCTGTCAAGAAACTTCCTTCGCATCGATCAGAAGAGAACCGCGACCGGAGTATCAACATTGTTTACTACGTACTATATAGATGATGACAGATCGTTTACGGCAAGTCTTGACTACAGTCCCGGAGAAAGCAGAATCTCGTTTTACAGGACCATTCAGCTTCTGAAGCGTGATACGTACGGAACATGGACGGATGTTTGGGGTATCGAACACCGGGATAATTACGATTATGACCAGCTCAGAGAGGTTCTTTCGCTTAGTGCGCAGATACCTCTCAATAGCCGAGTCATATTGAATGCGGTCGTTCAGGGTCAGAGCAGGGAGACTGTTTACATCATGTCAGAGCAGTCCGGGAACAGCAAGAGATCTTCCACGTACAGTATCGAACCCGGTATCAAATACGATGCCGGAGGCGACTGGACATTGCAGGAAACGGTTCAGGTCAGTGCTGACTATACGACACTCCTTTTTCCTGAATACTCTTCTGCAGGGTCAGATCTTCTCTTCAGAAGGATAACTATGCGGAGTTCTTTCCAGAGGATGTCCCAGGACAGCACAATGCTGGGTCTGACCCACAGCTTCCGTTTTCAGGATCAGGGCAGTTACGAAAACTCCATTTTTAAAAGAGCGGAAGAGGTTATCGGCAATACCATCCAGATCAATCTTGGTTTTCATGTGGGAGGCAGTGTTGGTCTTACCCCAAGCTATGCATGGGAATATCAGAAGAGGAATTACCTTTCCCAGACCATCCCTCCCAGGATTGAACACATACATCACGTGGGTCTGAGAACCAGAATGAATCTTGATAATGGCACACTTCATCTTAATCTGACCCGTTCATTCTATTCACGGGACGATCGACAGAGTTACTGGAAGGCTTCGGTTGGCCTTAACTACCAGTTCTAGGCAGGGGTAATAATGACAAAGAAGCGAATTTTAGTACTTTCCGTTACAGCTCTTTCAATTGTTGTTTCATGTTCTTTCTTCGATCCCAGGGAACCAGCAGATCCTGATCCTGATTCAGAAATCCCATGGCAGCAGCCTTACGCCCCCTCAACCGTTGTTATAAACCTCGAAAGTGTAATGGAAGGCAGGTCCGCCTCCATGACAATGGCATGCTGCGATTCTTCTTACATGTTCATAGCCGATGGAGCGGATACTACAGAATTTGCTAGTTTATACAATTTCAGTGACTGGGATTATGATGTTGAACAAAATACCATTATGAACATTTTTAACGCTGCAGAGGCATCATCACTGCCCGAAGACAGCCTTATTTCTGTGATTATGAATATCGTGCCATCCCTGCCTGACCCGGTTGCGCCTGTCGATTCCGCAAATATCTGGAGGGATTACGAGATCGTTGTCGCGGGAAGCAACTACTGCGGATGGGAGAATCCTGCTAAGGGACGCGTCATGTTCCTCATGGTGGAAGACAATTACGGGCTATGGTCAATGAAACGCTGGTACGATAACAGGTCGTTCCCTCACATACCTGCATTCTCTACCTGGGGAGTCGTCAAAGCAGCAGTTAGATAGTTTTGATAACGCTGTGATAAATCCAAGACAGGTGATACTTGCAGGGAAGGTTAAGGTTTATCAGGATCCCGGAGCATCTGTAACAACAGATACACTTCTTCTTGCTTCCTCTCTGCATGTTTCACCCGGCTCGGTTGTCGTTGATCTTGGCTGCGGCAGCGGAGGAGCTTCCATATACTCATCAGCCCTCAATCCCGGGTGCAGATGGATAGGCATCGATATCAGATACGATCCCCTGAAACTCATGATGATTTCAAGAAACCTTCAGAAAACTCAGGTGGATATTGCCGCGGTATGCTGCAATATAGAAACGGTACCTCTTGCTTTTGCGGAATGTATCGCGGATGCCGTGATTCTTAATCCGCCCTACGGCAGACTCGGTTCAGTCAGAAACAGCCCTGACAGTGGAAGAAACAGGTCACGGGCCGGATCAGATCTGCTTCTGTATCAGTTCATAAGAGGAGCTGCGCACCTGCTGGTCCGGGGCGGGGAATTCCTGATAGTCAACAAGCCTTCCTTACTTCCTGAGATATTGCTTGGCTGCAGAGCTTTCGGCATAAATCCCGTTGAGGTTCAACCGATAGGTTCTGATGGAGAACCCGCTGAAAGAATAATCTTAAAAGGCAGAAAGGGCTCTTGCGAAGAACTCAAGATCCTTCCCCAATGGGGTCGGACGTAACTTCTGGTCACTCAGAGATACCGTTTACTCCTGAATACGGCAGCCGCGTAGGAAGCCGAATCCGAATATGCTCCCTTATAAAGGAGTATGTTAAGTGTCCACTCACCCGTAGTATCCGGATACGCAGCCAGCGAGGCGAAATCGCCGTCGGCGATGGTATGGATTTCTCCCTGGGAATCGGAGAGCCAGAATTCTATTATGTTGAAATAAGAATCGGACCAGATATAAACATTGTACATATACTCGCTACTGAATGTAAGCTGAAGAACCGTAGTATCACCCAGAGCTATTGTTCCTGTTACCGGGTCACCGAGCATTACATCGCCGATCTCCTGCAGGGCAGTGACGATATTCATCAATCTTTCCAGTGCTCTGTTCTCATCGGCTTGCGCGGTGTACAGGGGTACCATCAGGAGCAGGAAGAGAGATAAAACAGCCGTTTTCAATTATGCCACATCACTTTCCATTCTTACCGCGTTGTGTCAGCAGACATCTTTCCATTTACTTATGTACCTTTAGTGTCATATAGTTCCATGAACCCATAAAGATCTCAATAGATGATGTATGAATCTACAATTCTTTTTCTTCATGAGGAAGAGAGTCACTATATCCGTTGAATAACATGAGCCGGTAGATTCAATTTGTAACATAAGCGATTCGTATTCGTTTTGGGAAGTTTCAGGAAAGTATGAAAACTGAATACCTTATTACCGGAGCTTCGGGGCAACTGGGTAGTGTACTGCTCGATCTTCTGGGGAATGATGCTGTAGGAACCGATCTGCCTGAGGTGGATATTACCGATCCTGATTCCATCAGGGGGGCTGTCGACAGAATTGATCCGAAGTGGATTATCAACTGCGCTGCTGTGGCGGATGTGGACCTGTGCCAGAGGAAACCTGAACTGGCCATGAAGGTACACAGGGATGGTATAGCAAATCTTGTCAGGACAGGCAGAAGGCTGGTAACGATTTCAACCGATCATGTATTCACAGGTTTCAAAGGGCAGACAAAACCCTTTCTCGAAGGTGATGAAACCTTTCCTGCCAACGTGTACGGTGAGAGTAAACTGCTCGGAGAGGCTGAGGCACTTGATGCGGATCCTGGAAATATTGTTATCAGAACATCCTGGATGTACTCCTCAATAGGGGGAATGATCCCATTCCTCTGGAGATCTCTTTCAGAATCGGGCGAAGTCCTGGCTGTAGGGAATCAGATTGCTTGCCTGACATATGCTCCGGATCTTGCAATAGCAATCATTGATATCATTACTCATGGTGGAAATGGACTGTTTCACCTTATCAACAGGCCGGGAGTGTCGCCGGCAGAAGCTGCCCGCAGGCTGACTGAATTTACGGGCGGTGTTGTAAGCGAGATCTCATGGTCCGACCTTGACCTTGATGCCCCCAGACCTGTCTATTCGGAGCTGGCTACATCCCGGGGCATACAGCTTCCTGGCATATGGGATGCGATAGAACATTGGAGGATGAGTAATGTCTGATATATATGAATACATTAAATCAGCAGGACGTGTTCTAACTTCGCTGGACAGTTCAGCTGTTGAAAAAGCAGCTGGTCTGTGTATCGAATGTGTTCGAAACGGCGGAACTATTTTTTTCTGCGGAAACGGCGGCAGTGCGGTTGATTCGCAGCATTTGGCAGGTGAGCTTGTGGGAAGGTTCCGTATGGAAAGAAAAGCCATACCGGCCATTGCCCTCACTGCCAATTCGGCGATAATAACCGCGGTAGCCAACGATTACAATTTTACCGATATCTTTTCTCGACAGATTGAAGCCCTTGCAAAGCCGGGGGATGTACTGGTAGCCATTACCACAAGCGGTACTTCGGCAAACGTGCTGAAAGCTGTGGAGGCAGCCCGGGGAAAAACAATGAGAACCATCGGTTTCACAGGTGCCGGAGACGGAGCGTTGGCAGATATGACTGATATTTGCGTCAAAGCCTTATCTGATGAAACCAGCCATATTCAGGAAGCCCTTCTCATGGCAGGCCATGCCATCTGCTATGCTGTTGAAAAAGCACTGGCCGATTCAGGGAGCAACTGATTTGAAAAAGGGCGGGATATGGAAGCACGTTGTTCCAGGTGTTGTCATCGCCGGAATTGCTCTGTATTTAACCTACAGAAAAACAGATACTGCTTATCTGTTATCGGTTCTGAGAGAAATGCAGTGGCCAGTCCTTCTGCTTGTGCTGGTACCGCTTGCTTTAAGCTATGTTTTCAGGATAATCAGATGGCGATTTCTTCTTTCGCCCATCAGTAATGTATCAACGAAGGATGCTGCAGGTCCTCTGATCATAGGTTTTTTTGTGAATTCAATTCTTCCCGGGAGAGTGGGGGAAATACTGAGAGCTCTGCTTCTTTCGAGAAGAACATCCGTGCCCAGAGCCAGTTCCTTTGCGACCGTAGTTCTTGCCAGAATTTACGATGGACTTACACTTGCAGCCATGACCCTTATCGTACTTGCTGTATTCTGGAGTAAGCTTGACAGCACGACAAGGCTTGGTCTGATAGGAGCCGGACTGCTGTATCTAATAATTCTTCTGACAATGATATCCCTTCGAAAATGGAAAGAGGGAACAGCCAGGATTATATCTGCCCCTCTCCGATGGATCAGGTTCAAATCACTGTCGCTGAAACTTGAAAAGCTTCTGATCTCCTTCTCCCATGGTCTTGAAATACTCCGGGACTGGAGAGATACCCTGCGCGTTAGCCTGTATTCCCTGTGTATCTGGGTTTTACTTGCAGTATCAGTGATTCCTGTTTTCTGGGCCATGCATCTGCAGGTATTGTGGCACTATCCTCTGCTTGTTCTTGTGCTTGCAGGGCTGGGAATGCTGATACCAACTCCCGCGGGGGCGGGTACTGTTCACGGCGCCCTGGTTCTTGTTCTTCCCGGGCTCATCGGGATAACTGCTGAAAGTGCACGTATACTGGCGTTGCTGTTCCATACCACCCAGTTTATGCCGATCATACTGGTTGGCCTGATCGTTGCAATAAAGGAAGGCGTAACGACTTCTCAGGTCAGCAGGATTGCCCAGAGCGAGGAATTGGAAATGAAGTATGATGATTATAATCATCAGGAAACAGCGGATTGATATGCGGGATTGACGCAGAAGCAGATTAACCCTTTTTCTGATAATTGTATGTTGTTTACAATAATGCAGTAACGAATGCATATTACTTGGAATGTTTTTTGCCTGTATAAGCTGAGAGGTACTGATGAATTTATTAACGGGATTTCTGTTTCGCAGGAAAAAAGCTGAGGGTTATCCAGGGAAGGGATTATTCAGTAAGCCCGAACCTCTGCGGAGAGCGATTGTTTATCGCGAACTGTGCAGGGGATGCGGAGACTGCGAATCTGTCTGTTATTACAGGAAGATAAGGGTTGAAAAAAAAGGAAGGGCTCATGTCAGCCGTGGCTGCTCAGGATGTGCAGCCTGCCGTAGTGTATGTCCTTCCGGCGCGATTATCATGATAGAAAACGACTGAAAGGGTTTAACATGCCTACTTACGAGTATAGATGTACTAAATGCGGAAATAAGTTTGAAAAATTTCATAATATGAATGATACCGACGAAAGAAAGTGCCCCATATGCGGGAGTATTGCTGAAAAAATGATAGGAACAGGTTCCGGAATCATCTTCAAGGGTTCCGGATTTCACGCGAATGACTATGCCAAACCGAAGAGTGTAGACAAGCCCGACAGTTGTCCTTCCGGCTCATGCTGCCATAAAGACTAACACTGCGGATTATCTCTGGTAATAGTATCATTCAAATAGTATACTTACCTGTATTTTTCTAACTGATTCAAGGAGGTCTGGTCTGCTCAGAAGATTTCTTCCAATTCTCTTGATTTTACTGCTGGCCTGCCAGAACAGTCCTCGTAGCAGCAGCGGAGAAGTACAGGTTATTTTCTGGCACGCGATGGGAGGCCCCCTGGGAGAATTCCTTGAGGATACTCTCATTACCGAATTCAACTCAACACATCCTGGAATAGAAGTCATTCCTGTCAGTATGGGCAATTACAGGGCGCTCTGCCAGAAAATTCTTGCCAGCGTGATGGCCGGTGATACCCCGGTTGTGGCACAGGCTTACGAAACCTGGACTTCCCAGCTCATAAGGGGCGATGCGCTTATTCCACTGGATTCACTCATGGCACTTGATTCACCGGAGGTTGCAGAACGCTGGAACAACGATTTCTTCCCCGTATTCCAGTGTAACAATACATACGATGGCCGAATTTACAGCTTCCCCTTCAACAAGAGCGTGCAGGCTCTTTATTACAATGTCGAACTGATGGACAGCCTTGGGCTCCAGCCTCCGAAAACCTGGGAGGATTACCGAAGCGTACTGGCCGCTCTTACGGTTGACGGGAATAACGACGGAGATCTTCTGGACGACTGTGATCGCTGGGGAACAGCGTTCACTCCCAGCGTGGGAATGTTCGAGAACCTGCTTATCCAGAGAGGAGGATCTCTTCTCAATAGTGACAGCACCAGAACCGCCTTCGCTTCTCAGGAAGGAATAGATGCCCTCCAGCTGCTTATAGATCTGATACATACCGATGGGTCTGCCAGAATTTCCTCCGGTTACACGCACCAGAATGATTTTGCGGATGGTACCGTCGGTATCGTACAGGGATCAACGGTATCTCTGGCTTTCATGGGGAAAAACATGGAAAGAATGGAGGAAAACGGAGAGGATGTTTTCACTCTCGGGATAGCTCCTCTTCCTTCAGACAGGGAACAGGCCGTTGTTATTGCGGGAACAAATGTGATTCTATTCAAATCCGACTCCGTCCAGGTGGAAGCCGGCTGGGAGTTCATTAAATGGTTTACAGAGCCACGGCAGCAGGCGAGATGGAGTGCTGCCACAGGATATATTCCAGCCACAAGAACATCCATGAATTATCCTGAAATGCAGGAGCGTTTTCAGGAATGCACCGGTCTGAAGGATGTAATGCTTCAGGTGGAGTACGCTCAATTCGAGCCACAGGGAACATACTGGTACGATGGCAGGCTGTTCCTGTCCGAAGCGGTAGAAATTGCTCTATACGGAAGAATGAGTGCAAAAGAGGCTCTGGAGAGAGCTGCAGATCTTGCAGATTCAGAGCTTGGTTCAGAACTTGACTGAATAGTATACATTTATGAAAGGGGAGACCATGAGAAGAAGTTTCCCGGTTCTGATATTAATCCTGATCATTGGATTAGCTGGAGCCCAGACCGTAACTATTGAGGAAGCCAGAGAGGACCTCAACGGAGACGGAATTCCCGATCATCTGGGAGAGATAATGACCATTGAAGGAATCGCAACCTGCGAGGGAACTCTTTTCTCTGAGACAGGTTTAAGTTTCTACGTTCAGGATGAAACTGCGGGAATTAACATTTACGCTTACGATTCGGCCAGCCCGGGTACCATTACGGCTGGAGAACGATGGAGGATAACAGGCGAGATCAAGCAGTACAACGGACTGATAGAAATATCTCCTTCGGAGCCGTCGGATTTTGTTTACATTGATAACCCGGGGGTTCCCCAGCCACTTCAACTGGGTTTGAATCAGGGTATCAGTGAGGGGGTTGAGGGTCTTCTGCTTGCGCTAGGAAACAGTGCCCAGTCACAATGGGTAACCGTTGCCAACAGTCCTGAGTCTGCCGGAGGCGGATACAATTTTGAGGTATGGAATGGACAGATGGCCATTGCTGTTCGTGTAAGCGGATCAACAGGTATAACCATTTCGGACATTACGGCTGGAACGCGCCTGTTCCTTAAGGGTATTGGAGGTCAGTACGATTCCGAACCACCATACGACAGTGGTTATCAGCTGCTTCCCAGGTATCAATCCGATATACAGGTTTATCAGCCTTCGATCTCGGACGGTTTTCATCTTACAGTACTTACCGAAAACCCGTTTGCTCCTTCGTTTGGCGAGACACTGAACATTGAGTACGGGGGTCCGTCCGGCATGAGATTCACCGTTACGGTTTTCGACAGGTCGGGGAGGGATGTCAGGCATCTTGCCGATTCCCGTCCCGCAGGTGACGTTATGCAGTGGAATGGGAAGGACGATTCAGGAGAAACCCTTCCTATAGGCCCCTATATAGTTCTTCTTGAGGGTGTTGATTCTGATGGCAAGCGTTATACAACGACTGAGACCGTTGTCGTAGCGACTCCCCTGAATTGAGGTGGCAATGATGCGAATGAGTTCAGCAGTATTATTCTTTGCCCTTCTGATTCTGGCAGGGCAGTCAATAGCAGCATTTGAGGAGCTTGAGATTGGAGTGACTTCCCAGGCCATGGGCGGAACCGGTGTTATTCTGTACGGAGCCGAAATGGCCCTTTTCAACCCCGCTTCAATAGCGGAAATAACTAACAGAACAGTAACTGTCTCCGGCAGGCTTCCGTTTACGAATATGGATTTTGGAACCTATGGAATTGACGGCGCTTTTAAGCTCAGCGGAAGATGGAATGCCGGAGTGAACATCCGTTACTTCGGTGGAGATCTTTACAACGAACAGATGGCTGCCGTGACTCTGGCTGGAATGCTTACGGATGACATGTCATTCGGCCTGCAGCCCGTGATATGCAGAGCATCAATCGCCGACGGAGTTTCAGAATACGGTAGCGCTACCACAATAGCAGTTAACATGGGGTTTCAGGTAAGGATGTACAGTCGCTGGCTCCTTGCCGCGTCGGTAAGGAATCCATTCCAGGCCAGGCTGGGCGAGAGCGGCGAATACCTTAAAAGAAGAATTGACACAGGCCTGCGATACGAACCCGCCACGGGAATGATTTCCGCTCTGACCTTTTCCCGTGATTTCAACGGTATGAGAATTCATGTGGGTCAGTCTCTTCCACTTGGTCCTGTTACCCTTCTGGCCGGGGTTCAGAGTAATCCGGTTTCTATTTCTGGAGGTTTGGATACTTACGTCAGCGGTATTTCCCTTAAGTATGCTGTCATTACTCACCCTCAGCTCGATCTTACACACCAGTTCGGGGTGACTTATGATTTCTAGCCTGATACTTGCGGCCTGTGTGAGTCTTATCGTTCCGGGCGGGTTCGATTTGAACACGGCAACGCTGCAGGAACTGCAGGAGCTTGAGGGGCTCGATTCGCAGCAGGTATCCGAACTCTACACATATATCTACGAAACAGGCGGACTGCAAAGTATCTACGATGTCATGGAAATACCTGGATTCGGTGCTTTTGAGCTGGAGTACCTCAGGCATAACTGCGTGGTGGTTCCGCCTTCTGAGGGGAGGGTTTCCCCGAATGTGATCAGCATCATGGAGAGGCTTGCCGCCGAAGATGGTCCTGGTGATGCCGCTGTGGACATGTGGGAGAACTACCTTTTACGCCCCATTCCCATTAATTCGGCTACTTCATGGCAGCTTCGAAGTCTTGACAGAGTTAGTCTTATAGACGCGGCAGCGGTTGAGAACAGGCTGAAAACTCTTGGTTCTGTTTCGGGCATATACTCTCTGCGGAACGTTGATAACCTTACTTATTACGGATACAGAAACATGAGGGATTACGTATCCGTCCGCGAGCTCGATCTGAGTTCCATGGAGTTCTTCGGAAGTTACAGGATGGTTATCAATGGCGGTGACGGAAGGGATGACGATGAAGAAGGACTGAGCACAATGCTCAGTGACCTTCGCTCGGCCAGGTACGATATCGAAGATGGCGGAAGAGGTTACTCCGACGCTGACAGTATCGCCTGGACCGAAAGGCTGAACAGCGAAAGCACAGAGCTGCAGCAGGCGATTAATGTTACCGGCTGGGAACACCGGATCCGTGTTGGGCTGGGCGATAGATTCAGAGGGGGCATAAGGCTCTCCCGCGGGAGAAATTCCGCATCCGGCTTCGGGCTGCTCACGGATCTTGAGCTGGGAGACCTGAACAATAGATACGATGTGGCCAAGGGCTTTGCTTCAATGGAGAATATAGGGGCTGTGAATCATGTTGTACTGGGAAATTACAATATTTCTCTCGGCCAGGGGCTCATGATCGATAACTCCGATGAACTTATGTACCGGTCAACTTACCGAACATGGGGACTGTACCCGGATCTTACATCCACTCGTCAGTTTGCCCTTACAGGAGGGGCTATCGAAGTACAGGCAGGTCCCTTCCTCGGTTACGGTTTCTTTTCGAACTCGGGCAGGGATGCACTGAGAAGCATCGATGGAACACCAAATGTACTTGTAATGTCCTCTACCCGAACGTCCATATACGCGGATGTTGTTAAGGAAACCACCTACGGGGGATATGGATTTTACGATTTCGGTGGATTCCTTCCATACGGTACCGCCCTGGGCCTGGGAGGCATGAATATCACATACAGCGATTCCATTGTACCCGATCCCGCGGCGATGGAGATTCCCGGAGACGCCCAGAACTGGGACTGCCCCGAGTACGATGTTCTAACCGCGGGGAAATCTTCCTCATTTACCGGGATTTCTGCCCAGACGATCATTGATAATGTAAGCCTGGAAGGTGAATATGTCAGGCAGGACAATGAAACCTCAGCTATGCTTGCAAGGGGAAGATGGCAGAACGATTACTTCTATCTTCTCGGTATCTGGAGACACTACGACCTGGGATACAACAACCCATACAATCGTGGTTTTACGGAACAGCTGAGGTACGATGATACCGTCTTCGAAAAACCTTACTATCTCAACGATCCCATAGCATCGCAGCTTGCACAGTGGCCAACTCCAAAACCAGAAGAGGGTCTTTACATAGAAAGCCGTTTCCAGATAAGCAGGAGTATTACTTTTACCAAGGTTTATCTTGACCTCTGGCGTTCCATCCCATGGAATTTCAATAACTACAGGTTCCAGGGTGAGGTTGAATACAGGCCGGATTTCCCCATAAGGTTCAGGCTTAAATGCAAATATCAGGAAAAAACCAAGATGCATGATGTGATTCCCACAACATCCCGTACTACTGAATACACCTTCAGAACCTTTTTCCTGCCGACGGATCACGATTACTTCGATGTACAGCTGCGGGTCGGGATGGTCGAGCTTACGCCTAATCCCCGGTATGGTGATGACAGACTGATGTCAGGCGGCTATATCGCTGCCAGATGGGAACACAATTTCAGCGACAACCTGTCTGTTCTGGGGGGAACAACCCTCTGGTCTACGAATGGAATGAGCCAGTGGGAATTCGAGGATACCGGTATTGATTTTCTGGACGGTGACGGAACAAAACTCTACGTAACCATGAAAAACAATCTGTCAGACAATCTTCAGCTCCGGCTTAGAGTACTGAGAAAAGACACATTTTATCCCCGAACTGACCTGTACAGGCCCGATCCCGATGACAGCTTCTACTACGAGGGTGACCCGAACAGCCCGGTGAGGGATTTCAGCGATCATGTAACAGAATATGGCATCAGATGTCAGCTTGATTTCCGCTGGTAGGGTGGAGGAAGAATGAGCATTATTGCAGCAGGAATAGTATCGCTACTAATGACAGTTTCGGCCGGGCTTCCCGAAGTA
>JAUVLV010000061.1 GCA_030600545.1 Candidatus Aegiribacteria sp.
TGAGGGCTGTTTGTGTACAATTCGAGCTCAAATCAGGTCGAACTTGAAAAATTTCCATCCTATGATGAGAAATACTGACCGGATTGAAAAATATCAGTTTGGCATGTTGTATAATGATTGAATTCTGTCGGTGGCATCAATATTCCCATAGATACCTACAGGAGTTTTCCCACCATTACTCAGGCAATCCAGTGCCCTGGTTCATGATGTCTATATACTCATTATAACAGAACATACTGAAACAAGTATAGATCTTATTATACCATTTATCCATATCCTATAATAACGAACATGAAAAAAATCGCTGGCATAACTGTTTTACTCACTGAAGACCCGGTAAATGACTTCAAACGCTTTCAACGGTTCCTTCTTGCCCTTGAGGTTGAAAGTTCCTATCTCGCGGATGTTCACAGCTTCAGCGACCGCCGATGCGGTCTCTGGTCCTATCACTATCTGTCCGGGCTCAGCAATCCCCTCGAGGTGTGAAGCCGTATTTACAGTGTCGCCGAGAACGGTGTAATCCATCCTCCGATCATTACCCAGGAACCCCGCCGCGACCTTACCTGTGTTGAGGGAGATTCCCACATGGATTGGAGTGGCATCTTTGTTTTTCGCGTTTACCTCTACAACCCTTTTCTGAATATCAATTGCGCATCGTACAGCACGCAGCTCCTGGTCCTCCTGGGGCAGAGGTGCTCCGAAGACGACCATCACAGAATCTCCAATGAACTTATCGATCGTTCCTTCATATTCAAAGACTATGTCGATAATCTCTCCGAAATGCGCATTGAGTAATTTAAAAAGCTTACGCGGAGCGGTAACCTCTGCATACGGAGTGAATCCTCGGATGTCGCAGAACAGGCAAGTTACCTTGCGACTATCACCCTTGACGATCTGCTCTATGTCTTCGCACTCGATAAGACTCTCCGCAACTTGTTGAGTAACGAATCGGCTGAACATTTTTTTGATCCTGTTGCCACGAAACTGCTCTCGCTCCAGGAGACGATGACCCCTCAAGAGTGGATTTTGAAGTACAACTCTCTTGTACGTATCAATGCCTATGATGCCTTCCTGTGCCATCTTTCGAGCGCTTGCAAACATGCTGATGTACTTATCCGAGGGAAGCTGCTCCACAAAGCCATCTCTCAGATATGCTTCGATGATACGCCTGACCTGATCATCAACCTGTACGACAGCCACAGGAGGAATCATTCCTCCGGTACCCCTGTACTCGCACTTCTCGCATCCGATCGCTTTCCATACAAGCCCGGCTTCTTCGGCATCCGGGTATATGAGACGGGTGTCCCCGATATCAACACTGACCAGTTTCCTGCACTCACTGCACAATTTGGGCGTCAGTATCATCGACACGATACCTGATAAGGAGTTGACAATTTCTTGAGATGACAAACCCCAGCCATGAAGGTAGTAGGCAATATCGATTCCAACAAAAGGGGTATCGAGGGTGGAGAATATCCATCGATCATTCTTCCCCTCCTCAATCATTCTGTTAGCTATTCCGACTCCGCATCGGGTGAAAATGCTGTCCATCTCGACTACCACTCCTGAATGTTCGACTTCGAAGGCCGCATCTAGAGCGGTGATCCACGAATCAGCAGTGTTGCCCCCCCGATGGATCGCCCAGTCCTGAGGGAAGTCCACTATTTCTGCATCCTCCTCCGAAAGGATGATAGAGATTGGAAGCCCCATCTCAGCAGCTTCACGGACAATGCTTAAAAGCATGGTTGTTTTCCCTGTACCCGGTTGACCCGTTACCACAAAGAGACCTGGTCGCCCCTGGAGGATTTTCCTGATCATTTCCGTAATGGAGGTGTCAAGCCCAAGCGAGCTCAGCGAAATAACAGGAATTGTCCGTTCTGAGTTACCCATCTTTGTTCTTCCTTCCGGTTACTAACCATTCTACCGTCCCATTATAGGGATGGATGCGTCAATCGGAGGTTTCGGCCAGCTGTGTCCTGTAAATCCTGGAAAGAGCTTCATCGTCTTCGCCGTTCCCGAATATCCAGAGCGCTTCTATCTCCTTTTTTCTGTCCAGCAAGTTGAAAATGGAAAAGTGACATCCGCTGTCCGCGAAATCCTCTGCAAAAAGGATATCTTCACTTATGGAATGTACTTCCACGAAACCTTTTCCCGGTGTCTCCACCCGGCCCCAGCGACCCACTTCGAGCCATGCACCGGCATGCTCTCTGCCTTGCCTTAACCGAGGTTTACCCTGTGTGGTAAGGATAGCCTTGTCGTGTTCTCCTCCGGGGTCTAGAAATCCCCTTATATCGAATTCACCACCCAGATAAACCCCGTTGCAGGCCTCCGGACAGAACCAGGTTTTCAGAAGAGGTACCTCAGGCAGCATTGAGACTCTGAATGTAAGATCAAGTGAGCCGTACTTTTTATGATTCACCTTCCAATGCATCTCCCAGCCCTTTTCAGGCATACCGGCGGTGACGGTTTCAAATTTGTTCCAGCTGCAGTCGACAGTATCGAGTTTGAAGGGATTATTCCTGTTACCCATTATCCTGGGGTGGATACCTCCGAACCAGGGCTTTTCCCATGCGAAATCGGAAGCCCCCGGATGGGAAGACATAAGAAATTCAATTCCATCCAGTTGCAGACTATATACATGTCCGAACTCCGAAGGATCTATCAGGGCTTTCAGTCTGCTATTTGATAAGGAGAGAATTCCATCCTTCTCTGAAAGTTCAGGAAGTTCAACCTTGTTGCTGATTATCTTTACGGGATAAACGTTGTCCCTGCCAGCGATACCAAGGGAAATCTCTACGATTCCAGCTTCTGTGACAGGTGCCGATATTGAATTACTGCTGTTAATGGTACCTTCAGCAGCAAGGGATCCGTTTATTGATATGGTACTTTCGCGTTTTCCCAGGAGATTATGGGAAAGACTCAGTTCGTAACCTTCCCCCATTATCGGCTCAATATTGTGGTCTATAAAACCTATTTTCTTCAACGAAGAACCTGTGTCCCAGCCCAGTATCCTCGCGTCACTCAAAAGGGTTTTCAGATCTCCATTTGAAAGAAGTACTCTGAATGGTGGTGATTGAACCATTTTTCCGGGAGGTATTACAAATTCTTCGGTTTCGGGTCTGCCATGCTGCAGTTTCTCCCAGTCCGGGAACCAGGCCATAAGGGATTTCTTGCCGCTGGATACGGCAAGCCATGGAGCGCCAAGTTCTGATATTTCCCTTGGGTAGTCCTCCGTCGTATCCGGGATCTGGTTGTACACTTCCCTGCACGAGAAAAGGCCCTTCTTAAGTGGAATTATTTGGGATCCGGCCACAAAGGGATATCCCCCGCCCCACCTTCCCGCGAAATGAACCTTCTGATCCGAAGGAGAGCCATTAAAAACACTGCTGATTACTTCGAGGAATCCTGCAGGATCTATTTTATACTTGATCTCATGCTTCAATCCCGGTCGTGATGGCCAGATTGTCCTGGCGATGATCTCATTATCGTTTACAGTAATGTCGTAGACCTGATGCGGCAGATCGGAATTCCAGTAAGGAGGCCCTGCTGACATTCCTGCAAATCCAGTCATTTCTTCCCTGTCATCCACTCCGGGGATCCATACAGTTCCCATGGCTCCCGTCCTGGATATTCCCAGAGTGATATCCTTACTTACTATAACAGCTGTTTTCCGTGTAACGGTGGATTCCGGAGTTCCCGTAAAAGGTCCTGAGACAAGGATTATCTTCTCCTCCGCGCCGGCAGCACCGTCACAGAAAAGGGTTAATCCCAGCTCGTTCAATCCGGGTTCAACATCCGGCAAAGAAATGCTTATCCTCTGAAAAATATTGTCTTCCAAAGTATAATTCTCGTTAAGGAAAATGCTTCCATTCAGTGTGGCTTCCAGTCCGAACGAATCAACCTCTGCATGTTTTCTGATGTCCAGCGCAAGTTCACTCTGTCCAGGAGCGATCCTGCGTACAGGAGTTGAAAGAACTGAAACCGGTTCCTCAGCCCTTATACCTATCCCGATCTCAAGGGGGTTTTTGCCTGGCAGTATCGAGGAGACTCTCGGTGACCTGTCCCTGTCGGAAATTGGCACTTCCACAGGCTCGGGAATAACATCAAAGCCCTCCGAGGCTTCCTGAATAGTTACCGATTCTGGCGCGGAAAGATACTTGTGCGATTCTATTACTAGTTCCTGCGGCAACGAATTTCCCTCTATACTGATTTTTACGGCCTTTCCGTAGAAGATTTCCCCTTTTCTTATTTTAACCGTAGCTGATAAAAAGGGAGTTTGCAGGGATGATAGGATTCTTCCCCTTCTATCGAATTCAGCCCTGAAACTCTTCTCTCCGATTTTGAACACGTAAGTGAAAATTTCCCGCCCGTCTTCGGTTCTCTGTTCATCAGGCTCAACCTCCAGTTCGCGGACGAAGCAATCGTACCAGTCGATGTCACCAAGAAAATCCCTGAATTCGGTTCTTCCAAGAAGGAAAGGCATATAATTCTGCATGTAGACCATACTGTCCGGCACCCAGAAAAAACCTGTTTTCTTGTACAGAGGCATGGCTTTGAGGTTAGCGGGCCATGTGTGAAGGTCAACCCGGTAGTAACCGTCTTCTGCTGTTCTTCTGACAGCGTCCAGCAGAAGTTTCTTTCCCAGTTTTTTACCGTGAAGGTCCGTGACAACATTCAGCAGCGCCACATATGCTGCGTCATGCTCCCCCCCATAGGGGGTTGTTCGGCAATAGCCTACAACTCTGTCGCCATCTATCGCAAGAATCGTATAGAGCTTGCCGGAAGAATTCTCTCTCATTTCAATGCTCTCGGCTGTGAATTCCGACGCTCCAAGGAATCCCGGAGGCCATCCCTCTCTGCTTTCTGACCACATTTGTGCGACAGCTTCAGCATTTATCTTTGTATAAACTTCAAAACGTATATTTTCCATGTAATCTCTTTCGTGCATGCAGATTTCGCATTACTAGGAATTTCGAATCGCTATTTCCCAAGGAACAGTGAACTCAGGCTTTTCCCTTCATGGGTTCGCTTGATAGCCTCAGCGAATATTCTTGCGACCGAAAGGGTTTCAATTTTTGTAACGGGCCCCCCTATGACATTTTCAGCGGCCTCTGTATTGAACTCAACGGTATCGGTTACGTACAGTTTTGTTATAGGGCTGTCCTCAATCCTCCGGACAGCTCTTCCGGACAGAATACCGTGGGTGACGAAAGCGTAGACCTCTTTTGCTCCTCGTTCCATAGCGATCTCCGCACACATGACCAGGCTTTTGCCGGAAAGTGTTTCATCATCGTTCATGATAACAGTTCTCCCGGAGAGGTCATCTATACCTTCAACCGTTCTTATGTGAGGGGTTTCGCTGTCATCTACCCTGACTTTTTTAACGTAGCCTGTTTGAATATCGGGAGATCTTCCTGCATCTTTCAGGGATCGGCTCACATGCATTGCCAGAAAATCGTTGTTCATAATGCTGCCGGTATCCGGAGCCACAAAAGCTAACTTGTCCGAACCAAAGGATACGATCTTGTCAAGAAAAACCTCATCCGCGTGCAGCTGATCAACAGGTATATCGCTGAAACCCTGGCTCTGGGGGCAGTGGAGAGTCATGGTTAGAACACGGTCGGCCCTGACCGATTCAATCATGTCGAACATCATCTTGGCGGTTATGGCAATTCTGGGCTTATCCTTTTTGTCGCTTCTGGCGTACGGGAAATATGGCGTGACCGCTGTTATTCTTCCAGCACTGTCCTTAAGCGCGTATATCATCTGCAGAAGCTCCATAATGTCGGCAGAAACGGTACCGAAAGCAAGAGTTCTGTCCTGAAAGATGGATCTCTCTCCGGATTGAATTACGAATACATCCTTCTCGCGAACGGATTCTCCAACGAAATTCACCATGAGGTTACCGTTGGAGAACTGTACGAAATCCACGGGCTCAGGTTCTATTCCGAGAATCTCACATATTCGAAATCCGAGCGATTGACTGGACCTTCCACAGCATATGGCTATATTGCCAAACATTTAACCCTCCGTTGCCTGAAATCAGATTGTTGAAAGAATCTCCCAATTCTCGTCTACAGTTCCTAAAAGAAGATTGATCATTATCGTAAAGGATTCGTATCCTAACCCGTTTTCCGTGGTAAATGTATACATGGCTGTTACTTCTCCCGTTTCGGGATCGTTTGTGAACTTCACCCACGTATTGTTCCAGTTAAGCTGGGCAAGTGTTTCAAGGGCGGCTGTTCTTTCAGCCCCGGATTCTGGTACTATTCCAGGAGTAAGAGCCACGAGAAGGCAGCCATCCATTTCAGGGTCTACAAGAATGTACATGTAGGGCACCTGAGAACTGTCGGCGGTTGACACAAGCAAAATGAACTCGTTTTCTTCTCTTTCGTAAGCTAGATCTTCACCTATCCGGTCAAGGTATCCAGCGACCATATCTCCACTTACCTCTGCAAAAGAAAGTGCTGTTATACCCAACAATACAAGCATGACATTCTTCAAACTAATACCTCCAAGATTTGGATTATGCATGTAAAAAAAAGACAATTATATTATGTTGATTGAAAGAGCTTTCGGGAAGTGTTGTTATGAAAGCCCTGTTCATTTTTGTAAAAACGTATTACCCGCTGCCAATCAGCGGGATTACTGCACTTAAATAACCGGAGGCGGGAATGGATCGTAAAGTCAGGGTTCTGATTGGGAAACCAGGTCTGGATGGACATGACCGGGGAGCCAAATACATAGCGAGAGCACTCAGAGACGCTGGAATGGAAGTTATCTATACCGGTATACGCCAAACGCCTGAAGCAATCGCAAACGCATCCATTCAGGAAGATGTTGACTTTGTCGGACTCTCTCTTCTTTCCGGAGCTCATAATCACCTTTTTCCCGAAGTGGCCAGAATTCTGAAAGAGAAGGGTGGCTCGGACATTATCCTGTTCGGGGGAGGTGTTATCCCGGAGGAAGATATCCCTGGTCTTAAAGAGGTTGGTTTTAAAGCCATATTTACACCGGGAACTGCCGCGACAGAAGTTGTTGACTTCATTGAACGAGAAATCAAGGCCCGCTGAATCACATGCAGAATCAATTCAGCCGGAGGTGAACTTGCTTTCCAGCGAGACAGATAGATTCGCACATATGGTGCGAATCTGTGATGTAAGGGGGCTTGCAAGAGTTCTTTCAATGGTTGAAAACGGTCATATCCTGGCTCCATCGATTATGCATTCTCTTTACAACCCTGAACGGTCAAGCCTTACGGTTGGAATCACCGGCCCTCCGGGAGCCGGGAAGAGTACGCTTACGAACCGGCTGATAACCTTCTGGAGGAGGCATGACAACAAAGTAGGCGTTATTGCCGTAGATCCTTCCTCTCCCTTTTCCGGAGGAGCTCTGCTGGGGGACAGGGTCAGAATGCAGGATCATGCTTCCGATCCTGGCGTATTCATCCGCAGCATGGGAAGCAGGGGGCATCTGGGAGGACTTTCGGGAGCTACAAGAGATGCGCTGGAAGTTCTTGCCGCTGCATCATACGATCCGGTGCTCGTTGAAACCGTGGGAGTTGGCCAGGCGGAAGTTGAAATAGCCTCCCTTGCCGATATAACTCTTCTTGTTCTGGTACCCGGCCTGGGAGACGAGGTTCAGGCCATGAAAGCCGGAATTATGGAAATAGGGGACATCATTGTTCTCAACAAGGCTGACAGACCAGGGATAGAACAGCTGGCGATGTCGGTGAACGCCAGCCTTGAACTTCTCCCCGATCAGTCTGAACGACCCCCGGTTGTAAAATGTTCCGCCCAGACAGGGGAAGGAATAGAGGATCTCACAGAAACTATAACCAGTTACATTTCTTCTTTAACCGAACGGAAGCAAATTGCCCGAAGGCGAACTTCACTGATACTTGACAGTATTATCCGCGAAAAGGGAAGGTACCTCGCCCGTAAAATGGTCACCGACAGGTATGGAAGTGTTGAAAAAGCTATTGAATCTATCCTTGAGGGGGAAACTACTCCTTACGGTATAGGCGAAATGCTTTCTGAATTTATTGATAATAAACGGGAGTGTGAAAATGAGCATTAAGGGAATTGATCACATCGGTATTGCAGTCGAGAGCCTGGAGGAATCAATTCCGTTCTATAGGGATAGCCTTGGGCTGAAATTTCTTGGGATCGAGGAAGTTCCCTCCCAGAAAGTACGCGTAGGGATGTTCAGTGTCGGAGAATCAAGAATAGAACTTCTTGAACCAACTTCGGAAGACAGTCCGATCGCGAAGGCAATCGAGAAACGGGGACAGGGAATACATCATATTGCATACTCTGTTGACAGCGCATCCGGTGAAGTAGATTCATTGAAGCGCAAAGGGATAAGAATGATAGATAATACCCCCCGTAAGGGAGCGGGAGGAACCGAAATAGCGTTCATCCACCCCGCTGCAAGCGGGAAAGTACTTACTGAATTATGTGAACATCCGAAAGCTGAAAAGGAAAACTGACGATGAGTTCTCTGGAAAAAGCAGATAAACTCCGTGCCCTCAGAGAAAAGGCGTTTGCGGGCGGTGGCGAGGAAAGAATAAAAAAGCAGCACGAAAAAGGTAAACTGACCGCAAGGGAAAGAATAGAACTTCTTCTTGATGAAGACAGCTTCGAAGAATTCGATATGCTCGTTACCCACAGGTCGACAAGTTTCGGGCTGGAAAAGAAAAAGATCCCGGGTGACGGTGTTGTTACCGGTTACGGAACAATCGATGGCAGGCAGGTGTACGTTTTCTCACATGATTTCACCGTTCTGGGAGGCAGTCTTTCTGAAACCTTCGCTGAGAAGATAATTAAGATAATGGATATGGCCGCAATGAACGGAGCTCCCCTGATAGGGCTCAACGATTCGGGAGGCGCGAGGATACAGGAGGGTATTGAGAGTCTTGCCGGATACGGGAAGATATTTCTCAAGAACGTAATCTATTCCGGTGTCATTCCCCAGATATCAGCTATACTGGGCCCCTGCGCCGGAGGAGCCGTCTACAGCCCGGCGATAACCGATTTTACAATAATGGTTAAGAATACAAGCTACATGTTCGTTACGGGGCCTACAGTTGTAAAGGCTGTAACCGGGGAAGTTGTTACGAAGGATCAGCTCGGAGGACCGGGCATCCACAGCAAACGAAGTGGAGTATGCAGCATTGTATGCGAAGAGGAGCAGGAAGCTCTCCTTCTTATAAGAAAACTTATCAGCTACATACCGCAGAACAACATGGAGGATCCCATAAGAATGCCATGCACGGATCCTCCCGACAGGAAGGAAGCGTGGCTGGACGAATTTGTGCCGGACAACCCTAACAAACCTTACCGGATGTACACGATAATAGAGGCTGTTATGGATAATGGCGAATTCCTTGAAATCCAGCGAGCCTACGCCCCCAACATTGTCATCGGGTTTGCAAGGATGAATGGCCATTCAGTGGGAATTGTGGCGAACCAGCCTTCCTATCTTGCAGGGGTGCTTGACAACGACGCTTCTATCAAAGCCGCCCGTTTTGTCCGATTCTGTGATGCCTTCAACATCCCTGTGGTAACCTTTGTGGATGTTCCCGGTTTCATGCCCGGAACCGCGCAGGAGTATGGGGGGATAATCAGGAATGGCGCCAAACTTCTATTCGCTTTTGCCGAGGCGACGGTACCCAAGATAACGGTAATTACCCGGAAAGCTTACGGTGGCGCCTACGATGTAATGAGTTCGAAGCATATAAGAGCGGATATAAACTACGCCTGGCCTACTGCGGAGATAGCCGTTATGGGACCCGAAGGGGCAGTAGAGATCATATTCCGGCGTGATATTCAGGAGGCCAAGGATCCCATTGCCAGAAAGAAGGAACTGGTGGATCAGTACCGCGACAAATTTGCCAACCCTTACGACGCGGCTTCGAGAGGTTATCTGGATGATGTGATTATGCCGTCCAATACCAGATTCCGGATTATCAAGGCCCTTGAAATGCTTGCTGGAAAAAGACAGACCCTGCCTCCCAAGAAACATGGAAACATCCCGTTATGATGTCAGCTGCATTTATGTCCATTATCGTTGTCCAGTCGAGTCCTGTGGATATTGAAAGTGGGCTGGGGATAGCTCTGGTAGGTATGACAACCGTATTTTTCGGTCTTGTTATACTGTCTTTGGTACTCCCCGCTCTCGAGAGATGGGTTGAGGACAGGTTCGGTCTGGACAGAAAGAAAAAAGCATCTCTTTTACAGCAGGATACTGATAAAAGCATGACACCGGTGGAAGTAGCCGCGGTATCGGCGGCAATTCATGTTCACTTCTGTCTTCTTGATCAGATAGAGAATATGAAACTGACCTGGGAAACCCATGAAAAGCCATTTACGCCATGGAGGCTTGCGGGAAGGGCTGAACACATTCAGGAATCAGGATCGCTGCAGAACAGAGTCAGGAGTCGATGAAATGCCTGAGTACAAAATCAAGATCAACGATAGAACGTACGATGTTAATGTTGGGAGGATACTTGATGATTCGGTAGAGGTAACGCTCGACGGTAAAACCTACCACGTTGAAGTTGAAGCTCCCATGAGAAAAGTATCAAAAACCCCTGTGATAAAAAGAAATCACCAGGTTATCAACGCCGCTGAGGTACCCGACAGAACATCCCCTCCAAGTGTTTCGACAGGATCGGGACAGATTATCGCGCCCCTGCCAGGACTTATTTTGAAAATCCTCGTAAAGAAGGGTGATAAAGTCAATGAAGGACAGCCTGTGGCGATTATGGAAGCGATGAAAATGGAGAACGAGATAGAATCTCTTGCTTCAGGAACGGTGACTGAGATTCTCGTGTCCGAAGGCGAGACTATTCTTGAGAATGCGGTCATCATGAAAGTCGGAGGCTGATACATGTCCATTTCCTCAAAACTTGTCATGTGGATAACCGGTAGCCTTCAGGGAGACAGTCAGCACCTTGACCTGCTTTCCTATCTTGGCGATACCGGCTTCGGCCAGGTTGAACCGGGCAACGTCATAATGATAGTCATCGGCCTTATAATGATATACCTTGCCATCAAGAAAGACTATGAGCCCCTTCTTCTCATTCCCATAGGTTTCGGCATAATAGCTGGTAACATACCCTACAATCCAGCGCTGATGCCCATAGGATACCAGGATGTTCTCGGCGGGCAGCAATCCGTATTCAGCCTTTTTTACTTCGGAGTGAAAAGCGGTCTTTTTCCTCCCCTTATCTTCCTTGGTATCGGGGCAATGACCGATTTCAGCGCACTGCTCTCCAACCCAAAACTGCTTCTTCTCGGAGCCGCAGCTCAGATTGGCATATTCATCACGTTGCTGGGATCACTGTTACTCGGATTCAATCTGCAGGAAGCTGCCTCCATTGGAATCATAGGAGGCGCTGACGGTCCCACCGCGATTTTCGTTGCCAGCCAGATGGCCCCCACACTCTTAGGAGCAATAGCAATAGCGGCTTATTCATATATGGGTCTTGTTCCTGTTATACAGCCTCCGATTATGCGACTTCTTACAACGAAGGAAGAACGTCTTATTAAAATGAAACCGGTTCGCCAGGTTTCACAGACCGAGAAAATATTGTTTCCCATAATCGCCTTCCTGATTACAGCTTTCATAGCTCCGGGAGCCATTACTCTTCTTGGCATGCTGTTCTTTGGAAATCTTCTGAAGGAGAGCGGTGTTACCGGCAGGCTTGCTAAAAGCGCACAGGGATCTCTTAACAATGTCGTTGTGATCCTTCTTGGTTTTGCCGTGGGAACGAGTACCCAGGCAAGCTATTTCCTTACCTTTGACTCTCTGAAGATTTTTGTCCTTGGAGCAATCAGTTTCTCGATTGCTACAGCCGGAGGAGTTCTTTTCGCCAAGTTCATTAATCTTTTCCTTAAGGGCGGCAATAAGATTAATCCACTTGTCGGGGCAGCTGGCGTATCGGCGGTTCCCGATGCTGCCAGGGTCGTTGAAGTTGAGGGAAGAAGGTATGACAAAAACAACCATCTTCTCATGCATGCGATGGCACCCAATGTCGCTGGAGTTATTGGAAGTGCTATCGCAGCCGGTGTACTTCTTAGCATTGTTCCTCACTAGAAAGGAAGCATATTTGCAGAATACGAAAAAGTACGATTACCTCGTAACAGGCGGAGCCGGATTTATCGGTTCGCACCTCTGCGAACGGTTTCTTTCAAGGGGAAGAAGTGTTCTTGTGCTTGACGATCTTTCAACGGGAAGCCTTGCCAATCTTGATAAATGTTCTGACAATCCTTCCTTCAGGCTCGTCAGGGGTTCGGTCCTTAACAAATCACTGACAAAAGAGCTGGTGCATCAATGCCGGAAGGTGATTCACCTTGCAGCGGCAGTGGGGGTGGAGAAAATCATCCGTGAGCCAGTGGAAACCATCGAAACAAATGTGATGGGAACCGAAAACGTTCTGAAGGCAGCCGAATCATCCGGTACACATGTTTTTATCACTTCCACTTCAGAGATTTACGGAAAAAGCGAAGACGTTCCATTCCGTGAGAACGGGGACATCGTTTTAGGGGCAACCAACAGAAGCAGGTGGAGTTACGCCTGTTCCAAGGCAATTGATGAATTCCTTGCACTGGCATACTGGAAGGCAAAAGGGCTGCCTGTTGTAATTGGTAGGCTTTTCAATACAGTGGGACCCCGTCAATCGGGCAGGTACGGCATGGTTCTCCCCCGGTTCATTGAGCAGGCGGTCAGCGGGAACCCCATAACTGTTTTCGGCGATGGAAAGCAGACAAGGTGTTTCTCTCTGGTTTACGAAATTGTAGACGCCATCATTTCACTGATTGAGAATCCGGATGCTGTTGGTAAAGTTGTCAATGTCGGGTCAACACAGGAAATATCCATAGGAGACCTTGCGGAGCGGGTAAGGAGAATATCAGGATCAGATTCAGAGATAGTACTGGTTCCATACGAAGATGCATATCCCGAAGACTTCGAGGACATGCACAGAAGAGCGCCCGATGTATCTCTTCTTCGAACACTGACAGGAAAAACACCGGAAGCCGATATCGATACTATCATCCGTAAAATTCTCAACAATTGAAAGAAACTATCCTGCCTGAGAACCTTTCATGGGGCAGAAAAGGTTATGTATAAAGTTACCAGTCCTTCGAATGCCAGGCTTAAGATCGCGCGGATGCTTCACTCAATATCCGGAATACGGAAACATGGCCTTTTTCTGATGGAAGGCCCCAGATTTGTTTCCGATTACATGCAAAAAGAAAAACCTGAATGGATAATCGTCTCGGAAGAAGCTGCTCAACTGTCCAGAACGACGGCAAAGGCAGCTGCAAATAGCAGTATAGATGTTCTGGAAATCCCTGGAAAGCTCTTTGCGGATATTTCGGACACGGAATCCTCTCAGGGAATTACAGCCGTCTGCCGTCTTCCCTCAGTAAATATTGACAGTATTCCCCGCGAGGGTGTTTTACTTCTGCTGGACAGGATTTCGGATCCGGGGAACATGGGAACCATAATAAGATCCGCGGCAGCCTTCGGATGCACTGCTGTAATCGCCGGAAAGGGCAGCTGCTGCCCGTTCTCCCCCAAGGTTACACGGGCTTCTGCCGGCATGAATTCAGTCGTGAAGTTAAGTTTCGATACTGATCTGGCCGCATTCATGCTAAGTAATGCTGATGAAATGGTTTTTTTTGGTGCGGACTCTTCGGGTGAAGATATCGACAGGATTCACAAAGGAGACAGGTGCACAGGCCTGGTTATAGGTTCGGAAGCCCACGGAATCTCTGAAGAGGTTGTAGAACAACTGAACGGGATGGTCGCAATACCTATGGCTGAGGGAGTGGAATCCCTTAACGCCGCCGTCAGCGCGTCAATAATCCTATACGTTTGGGGCCGGGCCTAACATCTAAACATTTTGTCCATTTAATAAACATAGAGTT
>JAUVLV010000029.1 GCA_030600545.1 Candidatus Aegiribacteria sp.
GGCTCTCGAATTAACGAATCTTCACAAGAAAAGACCCAAATTCAAAAGTGTTGGTGTATACAATTGAAATTAGTGTATTCTTCTATATACCATTATAGTAGGGCTGCTGTCATGAGAAATCGTAGGAAACTAACGCTAGGAGAATGAATAATGGAAGATACAAAAGTAAACATGCCGTTGCTTGGGGATGAGTTTCCTGAGATAAATGTTCAGACAACACACGGACCAATGAATATCCCCGGCGACATGAAAGGTAAATGGTTTGTACTGTTCAGCCATCCTGCAGACTTCACACCTGTTTGCACAACAGAGTTTGTGGCTTTTCAAAAAAGATATGAGGAATTTGAGAAACTTGACTGCAAGTTGATCGGCATGTCAATCGATCAGGTTTTCTCTCATATCAAATGGGTTGAGTGGATCAAATCGGAACTTGATATAGAAATCAAGTTTCCAATTGTTGCTGCCAATGATTCTGTTGCGCTGAAACTTGGCATGCTACATCCGGGCAAAGGGACCAACACTGTACGAGCAGTATTCATCGTTGATCCGGAAAGTAAAGTCCGTCTCATCATGTACTACCCACAGGAAGTTGGCCGAAACATGGATGAAGTCGTTCGTGCGGTTAAAGCCCTTCAAATCTCTGACCGACAGGGTGCGGTTGCGGCTGGATGGCCGGACAACGAACTGATTGGTGATAGAATTATTGTTCCACCTGCAACAAATGAAAAAGATGCCAAAAAACGTTCAGATGAGTATGAATGCTATGATTGGTGGTTTTGTCACAAACCATTAGAAAAATAAGCCCGGCAAAAGCATTGGAGAGTAAATGAAAGGCGCAAATAAAGAGATTGCTTATGAATCATTTAACTATTCCTGAGTGTAAATCCTTTTTCAAACACTACAAGCGGGGATTACTCGATGAAGGATTAATAAAATCACTTCATTCATTTCAGTCTGAAAATCCGAAAATGAAATCGGCAATTCATTCATGGGAAAAAGCTCTCACAGAAGGTTTATCCTTCAGAGAATCTCTTGCAGCAATGTCTCCGCGGTTTCCTTCCTGCATCGAAGAATTGCTTACACTTGCCGCAGAGCATGGTGTCCTTGATCATGCGGTAGCTGATTTGCTCACCGCTTATTCACAGAGTATCAGAGAAATAGACCTGTTGGAATCAACCACTCGTTTGGTGAATACCTATTCATCCTTACCAATCGGTGGTATTATTTGTGACGGCTGTTTTGAAAGAGATTTTCTGAAAATATTGAGCAGAGCTTCGTTGGAACAGGCTGATGAAGTAATTCTTGAACAGGAAGATGAATCTTACTTTCATCAGAAATACCTGGGCATCAAGCTTATTCATGTTATTGAACCTTGCCATTCAATGCTTTACAATACGATTCGAATAAAACTGGGGGATGCCAGTTCAACCGGGATATTGAACCTTGCTGGTGTGAATAGATCGTATTCAATTGAACAAACTTGCAGTAATCAATATGATATTAAAGGTAGTAATCAGCATTTAATTATTATTTTGGGGTAGTTTATGATTCAACCTAACCGCATTAACCCGGACTGGCAAATCAGCTGCACCTTTGTGTTCTGCAACGAAATAATAGAAAGACTAAGCTATTGGAAAATGCAGCACCAATGACAAACAAGGCCCATGTTGAGTGGTTTCATGGGAGTCCGGAAAAAATCAAAATTCTTCGCCCCGGTTCTACAGTTACACCAATAATTACATTGGCAAGAGCCTTTTCACACAAACCGGTAAAACTCAGCATAGAGGTTTTCGAGAATGAAGATACTGGTAAACGCCAGATCAGAATATCGCATGACGGTACAAGACAGGGCTATTTGTATAGAGTGATTGTGCAAAAACCAGAAACCGACCTGATTCAGCATCCTGACTCACATGGAGCTTCAGGGGAAGAGATGTTGACAAAGCATGCACTGCCGCTCGAATACATAGAGGAAGTTCCTCTTAAAAACCTGTATGAGTATTCAGAATCCTATTAATCCGCAATTTCACCAGCTTTTGTTATGAAGTGTCTCAGAAAGCTGTGGATACGAGGTTTGCGAATACAGATTCCGGATGCGTACTTGAACAGTACGTCGAGGACAGATGTATGAGCATAACGAAGTAGACGCGGTTTTATGTGTCGCTGTAGTAGAATGCTGGTGAGATTTGCGGGTTGAAGGAATACAGTAAAAAGGGCGGGATCTCTCCCGCCCTTTTTTTCCTGGTGTATCTTTTGTTACCAGATTTTCTGGAAACTGTACTGGATCTGAATTGTGCCTGCTCCTTCAGGCGGCGCAGGTATATCGAGTCCTTCGAGAACTTCGCAGAGGTCATCATCAAGATCACTATCAAGACCGCTGCCCGCTATCGAAACAGATATAACGTTCCCTGCACTGTCAACTGAAACGTTGAATGTGACCGTGCCGGTGGGCCAATCCTCTCCTTCTTTTCCGTCAACGAAATCCTGATAAACCTCAGTCAGATCAGCGACAAGCTCTCTTGCAGCCATACGCACGACTGAAGGCAGCAGCCCGAGTGTGGATGATGCCGAAATATGGCTTACATCGGCAATCCAACTGGTTTCGAACTCGTTGCCATAATAGTAGTCTCCGTCAATTTCCTCACTTACTAAACATTCCACACTGGCATCCATAGTTACGCCGCCGCTGAAACCAGCGCCACCCAGGGCAGGTTGAGCAACCATAGACCTGTTGGAGGTTCTTGAGTAATGCATTCCGCCTCTGTCACCCTCACTCTCGGAACCGAATATGCCGTCATACGAAACACCGTCCGGCATATTAACGGGAACCAGAACCGTTACCGGCTCACCGCTGTCGGGGTCGGTTCTCACTTCTTCGGAGACAGCAACGAATGCCGTATACTCGCTCATTATCTGGTAATCAAGGGCGGTATCGGTTATTTCATCTATTATATTCTGCTCCTGGCTTAAGTAGCCGTAACTGTCGTACATGCTTCGAGTAAGATCATGGATCTTCTTCCTGGCCCAGAGTGTTGCGATTACATCGTTGTCCTCGTCATGGGATGGAAGTGTTACCCTTAGTTCCTGTCCCCACCGTTCACCGGCGACCGTGCCTGAAAGATGAACCGTTTCGGTTCCGGAACCGTCGTACCGACCGACTATTACAAGGGGTTCTCCAGCGAAGAGATCCGGAATTTTCGAGGGGTAGATGTCATGAACATCAAGGTCGCCCCAATCTATTCCAATTCCGACCAGGTAGGGATCGTTGATCTTGTCGTAAATGGCAGCTACCGATTCATCGGGATCTTCGTTCAGTCCAACGTAATACGCATGTCCCCTGCCCTCTTCAGCAAGACCTTCGATAAGGTATCTGTTGGGACTGGAGCCTACACCTACACTGAAAAGGCGGGTGTTTTCTCCAAGGGTGCTCTGAAGCTCACCGAGGATCTCCGCTTCGTTACCTATGAACCCATCGGTAAGGAAGATAACGAAGCGCATGCGCTCAGGATCTTCAGGGTAACCTATTGCAGCCCTTATACCTTCTATCATCATGGTCCCGCCGGTGCCGCTCATGTTGTTGATGTACCTTACTCCCTGCTGAATGTTGCTTTCTGTATTGTTCAAGGGAGTTCTGGACATGCTGCTCGCTGTCTCGCTGAATCTCATTATCTGAAAAGTATCGTCCGGGTTCATTCCACGAACGAACTGCCTTACGGTTTCTTTGGCGACTTCCATTGGCTGGCCGCTCATTGAACCGGAGCAGTCAACAACGAAGAACATCTCCTTCGGAGTTATTTCATCAACATCGATGTCAGCGTCAGGCTGCAGAATGAGCATGAAGTGGCCGCCCATTTCACCGTTGTGAGCAATAACTCCGCTCTGAATCCTGTCGGAGGCAGTCGTGTACCTGAAAACGAAATCCCTGTTGGGTATCTCATCGTCATTCTCTAGAGAAATGGTCACTGTACCGCTCCAGTTGAGTTTTATGTCAACTTCATGGTTTAATGATTCGAATTCCTGAACTTCCACACCGGGATTAAGGTTGACAGAAAGCTCAATATCGTACCCCGTTCTTGTGCCCTCCGGTACGATGGGTGGTGTAATTCTATCGGCGTCTTCAACTGAAGTGGAAACTTCGAACATATCGAAGATCCTTCTGACGAAATTGCCTGAGGGTACAAATCTCGGCCCCACAACCATCGGGAAAACGATTTCGTACTCCCCGTCATCGTATTCGATCGGTGCCACATAGCTTATCTCGATTACTATACTGTCACCCGGAAGAATATTACCGACAGTCTGGGTAAAGATGTTGGGGCGCTCCTGCTCAAGCAGGCTTGCGGTCTGTCCTGCTTCAATGGCCTCGGTGTAAATCTGCTGAGCCAGCTCACGTTCATGGATCTTTCCCTCGATAAGCCTGTCGCCGATATACATGTTCATTCTGTCAACGGCCCCGCTCTGGGGAAGAGGGAATGTGTAGATAGCTTCGATAACCTCATCGTAGGGATTGCCGTAAACCTGCCTCACGGTAGCCCTTTGCAGGTTGCCGCTCACATCTATCACAACAGATGTGTGTTCAAGGGGAAGATCTCCTACAACTCCCTCTTCTCCCAGAACCTGCATCCTGCCGCTGCCGGTTTCATCCATGTGCTGCTCCTGGGAGAAAGCCGCAGTGGTAAGAATCAAAACTGCGATTATCAGTTGTTTCATTTTCTCAACCTCCATGTTGAATGTTTTTCCTTGTCCGGTTCTGATACACGGAAGCGGAATGAAGTATTCCATTTCCCGCGAGAAACCTCAGATCAGCAGTGGTCAAAGTTATAACAAGGTGAGTTTAACCCCGATTCATCACAGGTACTCGCAACGAAATGTCGTAGACTGTAGTGGCTGCGAGGCTTGCGAATGCAGACTCCGGAGACGTATTTAAACAGTACGTCGAGGACGGATGCATGAGTATAACGAAGTAGATGCTGCTGTATACGGCATTGTAGTAGAGTATTTTTGATGAGTTCGGGTTAAAGGCTAATCGAGTACGGTGGCAAGGCGGCTGAGAATGCATTCACCTTGCCGGACGGAGATTATGTATACTCCCGCCGGTACTCTTCTGTCAGCCGAATCCGTTCCCTCCCAGCTAACTCTCTGCGACAAGGTGATCGATGTTTTCCAGATAAGCCTTCCCGCAAGATCGTGTACCGATACTAATGCAATTCCCTCATCGAAATTTACATAAAAGGAAACCGGCGCATCCCTCTCTGCCGGGTTCGGGTAAGGAGATGAGACAGTGAAAGGCACAGGAGGTGTCGGACCCCCTCCCTCGGTCCTCATGACCTTGAGAGCAGGATCCATAAATGCGCTCCAGGACAGCACACTCTGAAACGTGCGGTCGTATCCTCCGTCCATATAGGGAATTCTGAGATCTTTCGCGATCGAGAAAGCAAGTCCCAGGCTTGAGGATTGATATCGGAAAACCTGCCTGGCCAGATCTATGCACATCCATTCACTTGCCCCGAGGGAAGGCCAGTGTCCCTCCCAGCCGTAACTTGTGTTAAAGAGCACGGCAACTCCGCCACCGTCGGGAGCATTAAGAAGAGCCTCTGCGCAGCATTCCTGATCTATGTATTCGCCGGGATGGCATGCAATACTGGTATGTATGCCTGCTTTGGTACCGTTATGAATACTGTCGGATGCTATCCAGTTGCTCATCATGCCGAGGGGGGCTTTATGCCACCAGATACCTCTGTCACTTCCGTGACCGGCATAATGATTCCAAGCTGTACCGCTGCTTATAAGTGGAATGTGTGATGTGAAACCTCCACCGGTCAGTTCTTCGTAGAATTTATTCACATCCCAGTACGGTGGAAACTCAACGGCGATGGAATCGCATCCCTTGTCCGCGGTATAGCCGATATCCTCGAAAAGCACCGCACCACATAGAACAGCCCTTGTCTGCCAGTCTCCAGTGGGTGGATTTTCCTGATAGATCAGGTTTTTCTGCACGAAAAGTTCCGCTTCATCAATTGTGGAAAAGAGTGCCCGTCCCAGCAGTACATCAGCGTAAAGGTCAAGGTCATCATCGGGCTGGCCGTACTCCCCGTCTCCGTTGCCGTCCCATGTGCCATCAAGATCGGCAAAATAAAGGTCAACGGGAGCTGTATCTTCGTACCCCTCGCAGTTAGTGTAAACCATTCTCACGGGAACCAGGGTTTCATCTCCCGCAAGGAGGACAAAGACAGTTCCGTGTTCAAGGAACCTGTTCTTAATAAAATTCCGCAGTTTCTCAGCGTCATCACTGCCGGAAAAAGTGGATAAGATATACTGAACGGCAGCTGTTTCAACCGTATAACCATTGCCCTCGTGAAAAGACGCAAGCGGCTCCATAACATCGATATATGCGCTGTCACAGATCAGGAGATATTGGGCATCACCCGCTTGAACAGGGTAATACTCACATGAAGAAGACTGATAAGGAACCCCTTCAAGAGCACTGACACGACTCCGGGCAGCATTTGTCTGTTCAGCGGTCAGATTGTAATGGAAACCTTCCTCCCAGGTTACGGTTATTTCAATTTCATTGATGATGTTAAGTGAACCTGTTTCAGGAATGTAAACCCATGGCTGAACAAGACAGGAAGCAACTCTTATTCCTGAAAGGGTACCGGTGTGTGTACTGATAATCGGATTCGCAGGCCATGGGGAATCCGATGAATAAACGGATGGATCCGGTAGACGGTCCGAATTCATTGCGGGGGAACCGAACGGTCTTAGTTCAGTAGCAGGAATAATTCTCAAGCCGGGAATGCCGATTTCAGTCACTTCCAGAGGGATTGCGCTAAAAGCTACATTCTTCGCGCCATCCGGGAGTATGAATACTTCAGGAACAGCTGGAAGAAGCGGGGTTCCGGGGACGCCCCTCTGCTGAAATCCAGGCATTTCGATTACAGCCCAGCCATTTTCCATCTTAAGATCAACATCAGCCGGATTGTAATGGAGAGTTCTCGTAATTGAACCTCCTACAGCTGGAAAACTCAATATGAAAAGCATTTGCATAATATTCAGTGATCTCAAATTTGTCTCCTCCATTACATTTCGATTGCTATGAATATATTACATAATTCAGTTGATCGTTCCCGGAGCAGGAATAAGGTTCACGGAAGGCACAAATATTGAAAACTATGAATTTCAGGGTAGTACCAAGAATACCGGATCAGCTTGCTGCTCTTAAAGCAATAGCGTACAACACATGGTGGACATGGAATACACAGGCCATAGAGTTATTCAGATGGATCGATTCCGACCTGTGGGAAAGTACTTTTCACAATCCCGTCCGCCTTCTGGGACATGTCAGCCAGGATAGGCTTGCGGAGCTTTCTACAGATACCGTCTATCTTTCACATCTTGAAAAAACTGTCGAAAGACTGTCAGATTATCTTGAAAGGAAAACATGGTTCGATATACTGAAACAAAAAAAGGAAATAACTGACGATAACTTCCTTGTTGCCACTTTTTCTGCTGAGTTCGGCCTCCATGAGAGCATACCTATCTATTCCGGCGGCCTGGGTGTGCTGGCTGGAGACACCATTAAAAGCTGCAGTGAACTTGGTCTTACAGCTGTTGGGGTTTCATTGCTTTACAGGCAGGGCTATTTCAACCAGTACCTGAACAGCGATGGCTGGCAGCAGGAAAAGTATTTCATTAACGATTATTCGAATATGCCTGTCGAACCGGTCTACCGTGAAGACGGATCCCAGGTCTCTGTGGATGTTCCTATGGCCGATAGAACCGTCAAGGCCGCTGTGTGGCTGATAAAAGTAGGCAGGGCTTCCCTGTACCTGCTCGATACTGATCTACCTGAAAATGACAGGAACGACCGTGATATAACAGGTCAGCTTTACGGCGGGAGCCGTGAAATGAGGCTTAAGCAGGAAATAATCCTGGGAATAGGAGGTCTGCGGGTTCTTGACGAAATGAACCTTACGCCCACTGTCCGGCACATCAACGAGGGACATTCAGCATTCCTTATCGTAGAACGGATAAGACAGCTCATGCAGGAAGGACTTTCCTTTCCGGAGGCCCGGGAGATCGTGGCCGCTGGTAATGTATTTACGACCCACACCCCCGTACCGGCCGGGAATGAAGAATTTTCTACAGACCTGGTTGTCAAATACCTTCATCAGATGATTGATGCAATCGGACTCTCCAATGAAGAATTTCTTCGATTTGGTCATTACGATGATAATCCCAAATTCTCAATGACTGTCTTCGGTCTTCGCTTCTCGAAATTCAGAAACGGTGTAAGTGAGCTCCATGGAAAAATCTCGAGGGAAATATGGAAGGATGTATGGCCGTCTCTGCCATCCGCGGATACACCTCTTACGCACGTAACGAACGGAATACACCCGGAAACATGGGTTTCCGATGAGATGGAAAAACTGTTAAGCAGGTATATCGGCCCAAGATGGTCCAGCAATAAAACAGACGCAAAGGAATGGGAGAAAGTAGATAAGGTCCCCAATTCAGAGCTGTGGCCCGCCCATATCAGGATGCGTGAAAGGCTCATCTCCTGGGCAAGGGAAAGATGGGAAGCACAGATAAGACGTATGGGGCTTCTAAAGCCGCATCTGGAAGATATACCAGTATTGGATCCTGAAACTGTCACCATCGGTTTTGCCAGAAGATTCGCGACTTACAAAAGGGCAACTCTCCTTCTTAAAGATGAAGAACGTCTTGCAGGAATTGTTAATAATCCGGAGCATCCTGTTCAGTTCATTTTTGCAGGTAAAGCTCATCCGCACGATTCATCCGGCAAGGAACTGATAAGAAAGATCGTCCATCTATGCATGAAAGAGGAGTTCTACGGTAAAGTCATTTATCTTGAGAATTACGACATGGACATGGCCAGACATATGGTTCAGGGAGTTGATGTCTGGCTGAACACACCAAGATTTCCGATGGAAGCTTGCGGAACCAGCGGGATGAAAGCGTGCTTCAATGGAGGGATTCATTGCAGTGTACCCGACGGCTGGTGGGCTGAGGCCTATAAGCCAGGTACAGGCTGGTCCATAGGTTCGGGAGAAGAATACGATGATCCGGAACTTCAGGACAGACTGGAAGCAAAAGCTCTTTACAATATCATAGAAAATCAGATCGTACCTATTTTCTACGATCGAGATAAGAACGATATCCCTGTTAACTGGATTAAAATCGTTAAAGAATCAATGAAAAACGTCTGCCCGGTTTTCAGCAGCAACAGGATGCTTGCCGAATACACATCTGAATTTTACGTACCTGCATACAAAGGAACCATGAAACTGTCAGAGAATAATTATTCCGGAGCCAAAGAACTGGCAGCATGGATGGAAAAAATCCGGGAGAACTGGCATTCAGTTAAGATAGAGTCGGTTCAGTCGGGAATCGAGAACGGCACATGCCGTGTAGGCGACCCTCTTTCAGTCACAGTTACCCTCCGCGCGGAGGGGCTTGAGCCTGATGATCTCCTCGTTGAAGTACAGCACGGAAAAATAGAGCCTAACGGATGGCTGACTGACAGGGAATCTGTTCGCCTGAAGTGCGAACGCGATGAAAATGGTTTGCTGTTCTTCAAAGGCTCATTCGAATGCAGTCACTCCGGAAATCAGGGCTTCACAGTAAGAATACTCCCGTGTCACACTGAGTTCGGACGTATCATTGAACCCGGTCTTGTCTGCTGGTGGGAGTAATCCGGATACTGTCCGGAACTTGACCTGTACACTCGAATAGGATATTTTTTTTATTGGGGTTGTATCTTTATCTATGTTCTTACCTTAGGAGGTTATTATGAGTCATTTACATCGTTTCTTCATTGTATGCGCGTCATTGCTGCTAATCGTACCAGCAGCCACCGCTAACTGGTCCGATAATTTCGACTCTTATGCTCTTAACAGCAGCATTGACGGACAGGGTGGCTGGGCAGGATGGGAGGGCGCCGCTGGATGCGATGCCTATGTCAGAGATACACAAGCTTATTCCACACCGCATTCACTGGCAAGTATTCCAACAACTGATATCGTACACACGTTTGACGAAAACACCGGTGAATGGGAAATGACTGGATGGTGCTACATCCCCACATGCTCAACTGGCGAGCAGTACTTCATAATGCTGAATCAATACTATCCGGACGCCTCGAAATGGTCCGTCCAGGTTAGGTTTAATTCCGATACCGGAGAGGTAGTGGAAACTTACAGCTCTTCATCTACATCCATAATCAACGACCAGTGGGTAGAAGTCAAAGTGGAAATCTATCTCGATATGAACACATACGATATCTACTACAATGACAGTTTCTTGGCTTCACATTCATGGCAGACTGGCGGAGTGAATGAAATAGCCGCACTTGACATCTTCTCCGACGGCGGAAGCACGATCTTCTGGGATGACCTGGTGCTTATCCAGACCGCTGTCGCCTTTGAACACTCAACATGGGGAAATATCAAGACAATCATGCAGTAGTCTGTTTGAAACCGATACAGAGGGAGCCGGCATGCTGGCTCCTTTTTTTTACACTAACGGACAAAGTCAAGGGGATTTCTTCGAGGTAAGAACACTCCCGAATCAAACTGAATTCGGACGTATTATTGAGTCCGATCCTGTCTGCCGGCGGGATTGATCCGGACACTGTCCGGGGCTTGACCTGTACACTCGAATAAGATATTTTTTAATTGGGGTTGTATTTTTATCTATGTTCTTACCTTAGGAGGTAATTATGAATCACTTACATCGTTTCTTCATTGTATGCGCAGCATTGCTGCTAATCGTACCAGCAGCCACCGCCAACTGGTCCGAAAATTTCGACTCTTATGCCAATAACAGCAGCATTGACGGACAGGGTGGCTGGGCAGGATGGGGGGGCGCCTCTGGATGCGATGCCTTCGTTACCAATATTCATTCTTATTCTACACCTCACTCATTAGGAGTCATTCCAACAACTGATATCGTGCAGACATTCAGTGAAAACACCGGTCAATGGGATATGACAGCATGGTGCTACATCCCAACAGGCTCAACAGGTGATACTTACTTCATAATGCTGAACACGTACATTCTGCCCAGCACCTATGATTGGTCAGTACAACTTAAATTTGATAACGATGACAACACAGTGTACAACACTATGTTCGGCTCTTCTGCAACCGCACCAATCGTCTACGATACTTGGACCGAAGTTAAGATTGAAATATTCCTCGACACTAATACACAGAGTACCTACTACAACGGAAACTTCATGGATTCAACTGTATGGCAGGAAGAATCAGTGAATGAAATAGCCGCACTCGACCTCTTCTCCGCCGGCGGAAGCACGATCTTCTGGGATGACCTGGATCTGATTCTTAACACTGCACTTGAACGCACAACATGGGGCGAAATCAAAACAATCATGCAGTAGTCTGTTTGAAATCGATACAGAGGGAGCTGGCATGCTGGCTCCCTTTTCTTCTATTCTTTATAAACTGAAAGGATGTCCTTGCCCGAAACACTATCCAGAACCATCCCGGCAAGGGCGTACCCGAAGATTCCCGGCATAATTATCATGCCGGGTATCCGATTCCTTACCCTTCCCTTTCTGAGCGTCAGATCCTCCATGTCCGGCGGAAGGGAATGATCTCCAGCAGGTTCGATTGAGTATACGCAAGTTATCCCATTCATTATTCCCCGCCTGCGGAGATATTTCCTGAGCTGTTTTGCGAGCGGGCAACTTTTTGTTTCGGATATATCACCAGTTCTTACAAGCGAAGGATCGCTTCTTCCAGAAGCTCCCATACTGCTGAAAACAGGTATCCTCTGCTCCGCACAGTACTCAAGCAGAGCGGCTTTAGGGTTAAGGCTGTCTATGGCATCGATGACGGCAGAGGGTTCAGGTTCAAGGATAGAAGCGGCTGTATCGGTATGAACGAATTCCCTTAGTACCTCAATCCTGGTATCGGGGCAGGTTCTGCGAAGATGATCGGCAACAACATCAACCTTGTACTTTCCGCAGTCCTCCGGCCCCGCAATTGGATTCCTGTTCAGGGATGTTTCGGTAAGCTTATCAAAATCCACAAGGCGCAGGCTCCCTATACCGCTTCTGGCCAGAGCAACGGCTGCATGACAGCCGACACCTCCAAGGCCTATTACTGTAACACATGTTCTGCGGACTGCCTGAAACGAATCGCTTCCCAGGTAGTCAGCAACTCTGTCAAATCTTCTTACAGTCATTGCGCAATACCGAAAAGCTTCCGGGCGTTTGAAGTTGTATTCACTGCAACTTCTTCGAAACTTACTCCGCGAAGCAGCGCCAGTGATTTCGCTACTTTCGCTACATCGGCCGGTTCAACTCGCTCAGGTTCAATACCATCCATTCCTATGGAAGGCGCATCCGTTTCGAGAAGAATTCTATTCAAAGGTACATTGGCAGCGGATTTTCTGGCTCTTTTTGCCCGGGGCCTTGTTACCCCTCCTCCGAAGGCAAGATAAAAACCCAGCTCAAGGAAACGCTTGGCCAGCTGCGGCCCTCTTGTAAAAGCATGGATCACTCCCTTTATCCTTCCATCGTATTCCTTTTCGGAAAGAATGGACAGCATTTCATCGAAAGCTCCCCGGCAATGAAGTATTACAGGAAGATCAAGTTCAGCTGCAAGGTCAAGCTGAGTACGGAATACTGTTATTTGAACAGTTTTGATCGGATTTTCGATTTTGAAATCAAGGCCTATCTCACCTATGGCTACTGAATCCGTTTCAATCAGCAGTTTTTCAAGCATACCGATATCAAGCTTCTCATCCGCATACCATGGATGAAGTCCCAAAGCGGGAAACACCATTTTATTGTCAGCCAGTTCTCTTACTTTCTCCCAGGACCCAACTTCCACAGAGGGAACAACCATACCTCTGACGCCGTTTTGTAAAGCTCTTGTTAAAACCCCCTCCACATTACTGTAGAGGGGGTCCATAAATAGATGGCAGTGCGTGTCTATCAGCATGCCGGATTCCAACTGTGCAGGCTAGTTGAGGGAGTAGGTTACCAGATTATTTGTGTAAGTTATTAACATCGTGCCTTCGGTTATCGTGGTTACATTACTTACTCGCCCGACGTTCCTTGCGAAATCCGCTGTATTCGAGACAATACCGCCCATAGTAGAATCGGTCCACACTGTCTGCATTTCCATGCAGTTCTCGAAAGAACCGGCACCTACGGTAACGTTAGCTGACATCGAAAGAATTTCTCCGGTTGTAGGGGGTTCTTCAGCAAATGTCCATGTAGCCCCATCCTGAAGAGGAAATGGAACAGTAAATGAAGAATCGGTATTTGTCAGATTGCTGTATCCATAGAGACCGGCATCGGTTATCCGGATATACTCGGTAAAGGTAGAATCGGTGACAAAGGTTTGTCCGTACATCTCTGTAGTATCACAAACGGCGTTTACCTGAACGAAAACATCAAAACCCTCCGAATGAGTCTCGGTTCCGGTTATCTCGACTTCGGTTATTCCGGATATGGTTCCCATCTGTACTCCGCTGAGACTGATGGTACCCGAGCAATCGTACATCCAGATATTTCCTACAGCCAGCGGATAGAACTCCGAATCGTTGCCGGGAGTAGGTCCGGCGGGATTATTGCTGCCGCCGCAGGCGAAAGCTGTCAATATCAGTGCAGTTGACAGTATGAACATTGTTTTCATGTAGATTCCCTTCTGTTTCAGATTAAAAATGTCTTCGATAATATACAAAATCTTTCTGCCTGTCCATCCAGGCAGTTCAGAAAGATAACGTTCTCTGCTTAAAACCATATCCCATAACATCGTAAGCATCGTGCAGAACCATGAATGCTTTGGGATCTATCCTTTTCAGAATTCTTCTTAGAAGCATTACCTGCCTTCGGTGAATACAAACGTATATGACATCCTTCTCTTCCCTTCTGTATCCCCCTTCAGCTTTCAGGAAGGTCACACCTCTGTTGAGCTTATCGAATATGGCATCTCTGACTTCATCAGGTTTATCTGTAATTATCATAACAGCTTTTACATACGGCATTCCCTCGGATGCGAAATCTGTCATTCTGCTTGTAAGGAACAGGTTAAGATAGGCCCAGATGACAATAACCGGATTCTTGAAAACAACTCCAACCGCAAGAATGATAAGGGATTCGACCATCCAGTAACCGGTGCTTATCGATACGCCTGTATACTTCTTCAGAATGGCTACAGGGATATCGGTTCCGCCGGTAGAACCACGGAATTTAAAAATCAGCCCAAGACCTATTCCAAGCAATGATGATCCGGCAATAGACGCTAGAAGTATGTCCATTTCAGAATTGCCCGTAAGAAAAACAGCCAGACGGGGAAGCTGCCCCTCTCCTGCTACGTTATGTACGATTTCCCCGTAACTGGAAAGGAACGAGAGGTGGGATGGCTGAAAAACCCAGCACATGCTGTTCGACATGAGCATACCCACAAGACTTCGAATTCCGAATTGCTTCCCGATAAAAATATATCCGAGGATGAAGAGCGGTATATTGAATCCGAACATCCAGATACTCTCCGACGTGCCTGTCCACTGATACAGAACCTGTGCCAATCCGGCGACGCCGCCCGGAGATACGCGAAATGGGAAAAGGAACCACGAATAGGCCACTCCAAACAGAACAGAACCGGCTAAAATGCCGGCATAATCCTGCACTTCGTTTCTAATACTCACTCTCATCACCTCCCGGGTGCTGTAAATGAAAAGGACACAGCCTGAAACAGCTCTGCCCGCAGTTACTAATATACTGAATAAATATTCTGAAAACCAGAAAATATCAAGTGTCTGTTAAAATCCTCCCGGCGGAAGCGTCTTCAGCAAGTGCCGCGGATATCCTGCGCTTTGCAAGGAGTATCGCCCAGATCATAACCGGGAGAAGCCCCAGAAAGAATATCCTGATGATAATCCCTTTAGGCTCAGGCTTTGCCCTGTCTTTCCTGTAAAAATAGATTACGATGATAAGGGCTGGAATTATTGCCAGCGTGAGGGAAATGGCCAGGTTCATTTCAGGTCGATTTCACTGTTATCGTGAATCAGGCTTTAATGAAGCCTGTTCTGCCATTTACTGTTATCTTCCCAGCCAGCCTGATACTCGTACTCCACGAAGTATACGCAAAGGTCCGCCTGATATTCGTAATCTACATAATAAATATCAATATCCGACTGGTATTCGTAATCGACAAAATACCAGAGAGCGTCTTCCTGATTGGCCTGATATTCATAATCGACCACAAAAACCGATATATCTGCCTGGTACTCATATTCAACAACGTAAATACTCAGATCAACCTGATACTCATATTCGCATACGTATACATTACCCGCCACTGCAGCAGCTGCGGCTGCAGCGAGAATCACTGGAACATTTTTCACGAAACACCTTCTTTCTTCATTATTCCATTTCATTGCCATGGAATAGATAATTGTCAATATATGTATCAAACACAGATTATCTAACTGAAAGGGGCTTTCGCTCATGAAATATGAATTAACCTTTACTGTAATTCTCCTGATCCTGCTTATTCCATGCTGCAGCAACGGAGGTGAGGCCCTGAGTGGTTTAAGTAATGACAACGAAGAACTGAAATTCCCGGCGGAATTGAATGTTGCGGAAACGTTCGTCGACCGTTTCTATGAAGCAGTGGAATCGAGTACTGTTCCTGATATGGCTTCTATGGAACTGCCGGTTAGTGGGGGGGATGTTTTCAATCTTGATGATGTCATCAGGAAAACCGGTATCGGTCATACTCCCGCAGCGCTTCTGCAAAACGGTTTCATAGTATACGCCCCTCACCATATCACCAATAATCCAATCAGAGCGTATGAGGTTATTGAATCATGGGATCAGCCGGTATATGTATCTGCGGGCATTCCTCTTCATATGCTGCATATCTTCTTCGACCAGATTCTCCAGGATATTGAAGAGAATCATCTTTACGGGGATCTTGAAACAATCTGTGCAGGTCTTTACGAGAAAAATCTTGAAAGAGGCTGCGAACTGAATGCTGCCTTTTTTGCGGTACCCCTCGCATTCCTTGATCCCGAATTTGAAGCAGATCAATCAATTTCAGAAGCAGTTGATGCCGAAATAACTCTGATAGAAGAACATATCGGTTTCAGTGCAAGTCCTGTGTTCGGATATAGAGAGGATTACTCCCAGTACGTCCCAAGAGGTCATTACACATCAAGTCCCGCGCTTGAACGGTACTTCAAGGCGATGATGTGGCTTGGAAGGCTCACATACATTCTGAATGGAGGAGAGCCAAACGGGCAGATGGCCAGGTATATCGTTTCCGAAGATGATGCCAGAACCATGACATCGTGTGCATTATACATCGTATCCGATCTTGCGGGAATTGAAGCCGAGGGAGAACCGCTCCTTGAAAAATGGAGAAGAATCTACGAAATAACCGCCTTCTTTGCTGGATTCGCGGACGATCTGTCCGTACCTCAGTACGCCGAAGCAGCCAGGGAAACAGCCGGCTCCACCGCTTCAGGCGAACTTATCCAGAGTATGGATTTCTACCGGATTTTCAGAGATTATGTGAATCTCAATTTTGCCGGCCCCGCAATATACAGCGGCACAGGTGAGATTATTTCAATGCCGGATGAGCATGGGGAATTCGACCCCGGTGATCTTCAGGCAGCTTTCAGTAAGACAACTGGTTTCAGATTCCTTGGCCAGAGGTACACGCCTGACAGCGAGATCCTGGGAAAACTTGTCTTCCCCGCCGTTGGGCTTAACCCGTCAGGACAGAACCGGTTTATGCCCACGGGCCTCGACGTTGCCGCGGTTTTCGGCAGCGAAGCCGCCATTTCTGTTCTTGAGGATCATGGAGATTTCCTTTTCGCGAATTACGCCGATTCTCTTGAATCTCTCAGTGAGATGATCGAGGATTACACTACCTCTGACTGGCATGCTACACTTTACATGTCATGGCTTCACTGTCTGTATCTCCTTCAGGAGGAAAAAGGAGAAGGTTACACTGATTTCATGAGAACGGCGGCGTGGAACCGCCATACTCTTTCGAATTTCCTGGCTTCGTGGGCAATGCTCAGGCATGACACTATCCTCTACGCCAAGCAGAGCTACACAATGGAATGCACATGCGCGCCGGGGCCTTATGATGAGCCAATACCATCCGCTGGTTTTGTTGAGCCGGTACCGGAAGTTTACGCTGAACTTAACGCTACTCTTCAGATGGCGCAGAGGGGGCTTCGTGCATACGGCGTTCTTGACAGTGACATCGAAAACAGGTTCCGCAACGCATGCTCCATCATGACACGGCTTCAGGACATAGCTGAAAGGGAACTCGCCGGAGAAGTGATAACATCCCAGGACGCGGATTTTCTCAAGGGTTTTGCGCATTTATTGGAATCAGCTATCTGCTGGGATGGCGTAACAACTGAAGGTCTTGAAACATCACTGATTGCTGATGTCCATACGGATCAGAACAGCAGCTCCGTGCTTGAGGTAGCATCAGGGGATCTTGACTACTGCATAGTTATCTACAAAAGGCCCGACGGCAATATCGAAGCCGCAGTGGGCCCCGTTCTCAGTTATTACGAGTTCACATGGCCCATGTCAGACAGGCTGACCGATGAAGCCTGGAGAGAAATGCTATCAGGCGATGACGCGCCGGAAAGACCATCCTGGGTAGAGGGATATATGAATAATCCGTAGACAGAAGGCTGTAAATAACGCATCCCATATCTCATGGAAAAAAATTCACTCTTTTCATTATCCTCATATTTATTATTGTATTGATAATTATAGGATAGTAATCATCAAACACGTAAAGGAAAAACAATGAAAAATCATAGCCTTGCAATTCTGACCTTGTTGCTGGTTCTGATGCCATTAAGCGCCTCCCCGGGTTTCCGCTCCGCGGAAGATCTTTCTTTCAGTGGCGAATGCAACGGAGCAGATGGCGGTACACTGATCGAAACGATAAATGGACCGGACGGATGGTCAAAGGTCTTCGGTCTTGCTTATCACGATGAATACAATATGCTATATGCCTCTCAGGGCGGTTCTTATCCCAACAATGCGCTGGCCTACGGAGTCTACTCCGGCTGCTCATCGGTTACATGGACGGAATTCGACAATGCTGAATTTGTTTCAGGTCTGGGGTGTTATGAAGATGATTGTCTCTACGCGATAACACAGAGTAATCCCACGGCTCCCGTGCCATATTACCTGTACACCTGGTCGCTTGATGCTTCCGGAATCCCGCTTCTTCCTCCTGATGTCTATGAAATGACTTCACTTATCACAGGTGGTATGGGGGGATGCGATTGGGACGGTAATTACTTATGGATGGTGGATCAAAATTTTGTGGTCGACGGTGACCCTGTAATATACAAGTACGATGTGACTGCACATTCAGTGGTAGACAGCTGGAGCTATGGCGAAAAGGGCGCTTTCGGCCTCGCGTGCGTATGGGACGGTGGCAGTCTTAAGATCTGGATAAGCGACTGGTTCGGTGGTGACAAACTCCTTGAACATTCGGAAAACGGAGTGCCAGGTATAACTTACAGTATTGGGATTTCACCCAACGATATCGCTTACAAATACGATACTGATTTTGACGGTCCTGGCTTCTTTGTCAGTGACTGGGGCTCAAATATAATCAACCTCTACGATCATACTCTGGTGAGCCTTGAACGCGACACCTGGGGTGCTATTAAAGCCGGCTTTATCGAGTAGATAAATGTAAGCTGAACCGGATAATGCATCAGGACACAATCATCCTCTTTGTTTCACAAGTTTATCGAAGCGGAAACATTAGAACTGGTTATCCGCAAGGTTATTTCGATTGACAAGACAATATCCTATGAATTAGTTATAACCTGTAAGTGGATATTGAGATATACAAATGCTGCATCATCGTTCGGGCAGATTCAAAGGGAGGTTAATTGATGAATGTGCTTGTGATTATTGGCAGTCCGCGCAAGAAAAATACTTTATCAATGTGCAGGCTGATTGAAGAAAAAGTCAATGCAGCAGAAACTGTGAAATTCGAATATGTATTTTTAGGAGAAATGAATCTTGAGTTGTGTCGCGGTTGCATGCTCTGTATTTCTAAGGGAGAAGAGCACTGTCCCATTAAAGATGATCTGCAGTCCATCATAGAAAAGATGCATAAGGCTGATGCTACTATTTTCTCCTCCCCTGTATATGCCCATCATATAACGGCAATCATGAAGAACTTAATCGACCGGTCGTGTTATCACTTTCATCGCCCGAGTTTCTTTGATAAGACCGCGCTCGTTGTCACCACAACTGCCGGTTCCGGCCTGGAAGATACAAGCGAATATCTTAAAAGAACAGCGCGCGGCTACGGTTTCAACTTCATAGGATCACTGGATGTAATGATGGTCATCCACGAAAGGTCACAAAAATACAGACATCAGATTTCGAAAAAGATCGACGATCTCTCAAAGAAACTCCTGCAAGCCATGAAGGATAACAAGAGCCCTGTGCCCAGCGTATACAACCTTATCTTATTCGGTATAATGAAGCACATTGCACCTTATATAGAACGAGATAATACCTACTGGCAGGAAAATGAGTTGTTCGATAAAGATTATTATGTTGATGTTCCCATTCCGTTCATCAATAAATTGATTGCAAATCTCGTTCTCAAGAGGATAAAAAGAAAACAGGCAAAATACTTCAAATGAACGATGCCTGAATAGTATTTACTTCAACCGTATTGCTTTATGTGCCATTTATTCTCGAATAAAGCACTGTGTCAGAATAGAAACAGCAGTGCTGATAATTCTTTCCAAGTCTCATCCGGTGATCATGCAACCTCCTCTTGATAAATGCTCCTCTTGTAACAGAAGCTTATCCTGCACAATTCTTCGGACGGAAAAAAGATTGAAATGATAATGTTCTGCCCATTCTGTGAAAAAGAACATGATGTTCAGGGCATCGATAGAATGCCTATGATTAAGGTAAGACCACGTAATTCCCATCCATTCCAAAATCAGGAGGCTTTGAATAGCTGACAAAAGCCAGAGCAAGGGGTGTGTAGTTTCCCGAAGGCTCCCTGTGCTGATGATGCTCATGAGGTGGTTCTGCAATTCGATCTAGTACCGAATGATGCAGAACACTCCCTCTTCTGATCGCCCGGTTCTTTTTCCTGAAGAAGCTGAAAATTAATCCACCTTCAACATTGTGAATTCTACCCAACGGGTCGGGTCGTAGCTTCTGTACGAGCTCATCTTTCAGCTGCAGCTCACCGTCCACTCTGGACAGCATCCATTCAAGCGTGATGTCACCAAGGGACGAATCATCATCCCTGAAAGAACCACCGATATCGGAATGAACTCCCGGGAACCAGACCTCCTCAACAATCGTATCTTTGTTCTTCGTTTGATCCTTTAGAAGGTGAGGGTAAAACTGGGTTCTCCTCTCGTCGATGGATACCGCATGATAAATGCGATTCACTTCCGGGAAAACGGACATCCGATGGAACCTGTGGCTCAGCTTTCTGCGTATGTCATTCGTTCTCGTCTGCTTGCCAATGGAACCAACCGTATCCCATACACAAACTGCCTTAATGGAAACCTTTCTTGAACCGTAATCCGCCCTCAGTTTTGAGAGCTTTTGAATATACCGCTCGGATTTTCTGTTTGACTTATAGGTTCTCCAGAACATGGATATGACTCTCCTGGATGAGTTCGGCGGAGCCAGACCGCAGAGACTGACCATACTTGCCAGGCTGCGCACGGTGTACGCTCCGCGGCTGAAACCAAACAGATAGATACTGTCATCCTCCTCGAAACTATCTGAAAGGAATCTGAAACCGTCCAGCATATTGATGGATAAACCGCGTCCGAACGCACTTCCTCGAAGCCAATTGCCGAATCTGGTGCCAACACCCTTATCGTAAGCCTTGATCTGAGAATCAGTCTTTTTTAGCATTTGGAAGATATGAAATACATTTGTGCGGTTTCTGGACGTATTCCCCGTTCCGTCTGAGCAGAATACGATGTTCTTCATCATCGCCTCCCTGTACATTAAACCAATGACAGCTATCCCCACTTCGAGATGTAGGATACTTGATCTCACACCACCGTCAACAATGCCATGAATAGCGCTCCGGCATGTTGGATGGTGAAGGGGCTCCCTGCTATTCCAATGCTTCTCTAATTTCCTCCAGGAAAGCCTTGTATTCGCTTCATTCAGTCGTGAACTCTATAGATACGGCCTTACCTGACAGATGCAGGATAATACCAGCGGTTTTTAACGCATGCCGCGGTAATTTCTTCTGCTGCGAGAGTGCCCTTTATTTCTACGTGGCTGTCTGCCGCCGGTACTGCGACCGAAATTCTTCGGGGCAGGCAGGCTGGACAGGAAGGCTTCGTTGCAATGATAGGGGTGCTCCATCTCAGCGGGTACCGATTTACCCAGAAGGTCTTCTATGTCCCGCAGGTATGCCCGATCTTCAGCACAGCAGAACGAAATGGCGTTACCGTTCGCCCCCGCCCGTGCGGTACGCCCGATGCGGTGCACGTATGTTTCGGACTCCATGGGAAGATCGTAGTTGATCACATGGGTGATATCGTCCACATCCAATCCCCGCGCAGCAACATCAGTAGCGACCAGAGCCTGGAATTGGCCTCGTTTGAAACCATCCAGCGTCCTGGTGCGGCTGGCCTGGCTTTTGTTGCCATGAATAGCAGCACCGGGTATGCCCCTTGCAGATAATTTTTGCACCACACGGTTAGCAGTGTGTTTCATCTGGGTAAAAATGAGTGCTTTGTAGACCTGTGGGTCACGCAGCAGTGAGATCAGAAGAGCATCCTTGTCCTTCTTCCCCACGAAAAGCACTTTCTGATCAATACTCTCTACTACCGGTTGCTCTGGTGTTATGGTTATCCGCACCGGGTTGCGAAGCATTGTGTGAGCCAGATTCGCCATTTTCGGCGGCATGGTAGCCGAGAAAAACAGGGTCTGACGCTCAGCCGGAATATGAGACAACACTTTCCTGATGTCGGGAATGAAGCCCATGTCAAGCATCCGGTCTCCTTCGTCCAGTATGAAGACCTCCACCTCATTCAGGTGTATGAATCCCTGCTGCATCAGGTCAAGCAGACGACCGGGAGTTGCAACGAGAATATCGACCCCTTTGTTCAAGGCTTTAACCTGGTGAAACTGTTTTACACCACCGAAGATCACGGCATGTCTGAGAGACAGAAAACGTCCATAAGTCTGAATGCTCTCCCCTATCTGGGCCGCGAGTTCACGGGTGGGGGCGAGAATGAGAGCTCGAGGAGTTCCCATTCGGGGCCTATGGTAGTTACCATCAAGCTGCTGAAGGAGCGGTAGGGCAAACGCGGCGGTCTTGCCGGTGCCAGTCTGGGCCACACCCAGCAGGTCACGCTTTTTCAACAGGTGCGGAATGCACTGCTCCTGAATAGGCGTGGGATTGATATATCCCTCCACAGCCAGAGCCCTTTGAATTTTAGGAATCAGAGCGCCAAAGATACCTTTCGGAAGCTGTGGCGCGAGAGAGTTAACTTGTTCTTGCATTTTTTTCCTGGTCCGGGGTTATACAAATCTCTACCCGCCGGACACGTGGGAAAGAAAGGACCGCAATCACTGCGGCAATCGGCGTCCCTGTTTAAAATTGGGATGCTCGGTTTGAATTGATAAGAAATCTCTAATAGTGAGGTACGGACAGACATCCAGTAAAACAATCATGAGAGAGAATTATCGAAGCGGGATTATAGCGGATTCGGAAAGGTAACGCAAACAAAAGGTCAGAGGAGGATACCGGGCTGTCCCTTCCTGCGCTCAATTTCAATTTCAATAAGCCCGGGACATCCAAGTATCTGATATCTGTCATCAGCGGAAGGGTTCGCCTGTCCACTTCCAGCTGTTTTTTAAGTATCCTCGTCATTATCCTGCCTAAAACAGTTCAAGTTCAATCATTATTCTTGGTATTCCGGTTTTCATCCGGAGTCAATCGTTCCTCAAGATAGAGCTTCTGCAGTCTGCGCCACAGATCAGTGTGTATCTTTGCTCTGTTCCGCTTCATCTCGAACCAGGCCACCTCCGGGAATCTGGCGTATAGTTCCATTCTCTTAAGAACATCCCTGCCGCTCTCTTTCCCTGATTCGATCTTCTGAATGGTATGGGGCGAAAAATCAAAAAGCCGCCCGAATTCCCTGAGTGAGAGGCAAAGACCTTTCCTGAATTCAGCTGCGTCCTCAGGCCCGAACTTATCGATCACAACAAACTCGAAAACAAAACAGGAAGGTCCTCTCTTACCTATTGTCGTAAGAAGAACAAAAGGATCGCTCTCATTAACATCTATCCCGGTTGCCTCGCAGTATTCGGGGTACGCGGGATTGTCCCTCGAGGGTATCCTGTCGGCAAAGGATGGAAACAGAGTCTCCGAGAAGTACGTGCGGCCTGTAAGAGGAAGTTCCGGCCCGATGGAGACAGCATCCGATCTCTTCAGATAATAATCATCGTAGGTGAACCGGAAACCCTTTTCCCCTCGCGGTCCTTTGTCTCTCTGTAGCCTTCCAGCGTACTTCCTGGTTCGGAGGCCTTCAGCGTACACAGCTACTGTTTCAAAACCATCATTCATTATGCAACTGCTCTATTCTCTTTTCAAGTAATTTCACAAATGCTCTCGATCTCTCCTCAGACAGATATCTCCAGCCGCTCAATTCCAATATTTTCTCGATCTTTACACTGCTGCGGAATTTTTCGACAACTCTTCCATAACCTGAACGGCAGAATTCTTCAATGTAATCTTTCATGACAGGTTCTTCTGTGGTTTTCGTGGCGATTCTTCCCCGGGGACTGTGGTCAGCCCGTAGAAATCCGGGCTTCTCAATTCCGATGTAAGATGGATTATCGTAAAATGGCGCCAGCCTGTACTTCCCTGCTTCTTCTATCAGCGCAAGGTTTCTTCCGTGTCTGTCATGATTGCCTACAAGCGAATCATAAAGGCAGAGAAACACCAAACGTTCCATCTCGAATAGCCTGCCGGTTCTCTCTTCGACAATCCTCAGCAATGTCTCACAGTCAAATGGCTCTCCATTCAGAAAGTGATAGATACGATGCAGCGTCTCAAGTCTTCCGCGCTGAATGAAATTCTTGACGACAAAAGTAACCGCTCCATGAAAGGAGATCATATGATATTCAGGAACGATTACACCTATATCAGATGCAATCTGATTGCACAGGTACTCCACTGCCGGCAGTTCAGTGTAATCATCCTCCTGAACCTTCAGTATGTATGAACTGTCACCAAGTCTTGCGGCGTACTTCCTGAACTTGCCCTGGAAGAAGCTGGATGTAATCTGTTCCTCATCTGCATGATAATCATCTGAATCTGAAGTCCCGGGTGCCTTTCTGATGACATCCCTGAATTCAAGCGGAGTCTCAACACGAAACCATTCCAGAAAGCAACCGGAATGCAGACCGTAATGATCATCATGTCCTGCTTCAATTCTCCGACCGCAGTAATAGCATTTCAATAACAACACCCCCATTACAAAGAGAGAATAATCAGAGACATAAGTGTTGTCAAGTTAGTACAGTAATTTAGTGTTGCTAACTTTATACATTCACACCCCTCTTGCAACATCAATACTGGCTTACAAATTCAATCCGGTTTATTTATGTAAGGTGTATGGGATTCAGGCGAACAGATAGAATACTTTCCATTATCGATAGACGTCCTTTCTGTGCCTGATTCTCACGGCGCAGACGGTGAGCTGGTCATTGTGGATTTCGTAGAGAACTCGATACACACCACAACGAAGGCGATACTTATCCTCTCCGGAAAGTTTCCGGCCAGATCCTGAATATTCTGTGACACCCGCAGGATTCATTGTCCCTGCTTTCTCGGAATCAGGATATGACATAATCATAAAGGCAGTTGTCTCTATTTGATTACCAATTTGCTTATAATACAGAACATTGGAGTCAAGCCTCCTGTATATCCAGTTCAGGTAACTTCTTTGATCACAGATCCAGAATCCTCTTCATCTTAGCCTTCAATCTGTAACTGAATCTCTTATCGCTCAACATTCTTTCCAACGGTTCATAGATTTCCTCGTATGGACACAATTCCAGAAATCGGAATATTTCCGATATCCATTGTCTCGTGGTATTGTTTGAAACAGTATGATACAGTTCATCAATCAATTCAGGAATCAGCAGTATGCGTGCCTCTGAACGTTTCAGATATTCTAAGAGCTTCAATTTGAAATGAACTTCCGCTAAGGTTGTGGGAGGTGGCAATTCTTTGAAGAAACCGAACAGCTCATTGAATGCTTCCTTATTCCCGAATGAAATCAAGCCGGTAAGAGTGGTTATGCCCGAGTCCCGTTCTTCAGGATTCGAACTCCGCAGGGCTGCTGCATACTCATCAACAGGCATCGATTTCAGGTCGATATTTCTGAGTTGCTCTTCCAGTATATCGACCTCTAAGGATTCTAGATCAAGTTCACCGGTTTCACTATAGCGAGATAATGCAAGTCCCATAGGGCTGTTGTCATCGATCTCTACTTCTTCAACCTCTTCAAATTCATTGCATGCCTTACGTTCTCCTGAAAATTTAATGGAGTCTACCAGCTTCTGACAGGAAGCGCTTTTTCGATCTTCAAGCAATTCATCGATAAAGGGATCTAACGCTTCGTCATTCAGACAAACACCGAATTCCGTTGTTTCACCCATCATTGCAGGGAAAAACTGATTGCAGTTAAAGCAGATCTTCTCTCTTTCTTCTTCCATCGCATTCCTTTTCATTGTTTAATTAATTCAATTAGTTCTACCGCAGCATTTCTTGTATTTTTTTCCGCTGCCGCACGAACATGGATCGTTCCTGCCTGTTTTAGGGCTTTCGCGAATTTAGGTTCCGGAACCTTGAAACACAGGATTCTTTTTATGAATTCGTGGCAGCACAGGCTCAGGATTAAAGCATGCCCATCCTCTCAGAAAACGGTGGACATCATCAATCAGTCCGCCATATAGCTTCCTTGTTATTACAAGAACTTCCTTCTCCGATATTCGAAAGTAGGCATCCACCTCACTCTTACTGATGAAATCACAGTCTACCAGATCATCTTCATAAGCACGGTAGATTTCACTTCTCAGTGATTTCGCATATATATCTACAGCTTCCGACACCAGCGCATTCCAAACGTTTGAGTGCTTCCTTTCAAGTCCTCCTCTGAATAAACGTCCATAATATTCAATAACGCTCTCTCGCGATATGATGTCTTCCTGCGCAATATAACGCAGTGAAGTTATTGCGTTTCCGCGAGAATATTCACTCAATGATGGATCTTCAATGATTAACTTAATCGGTTCAATATTTCCATCGTAAACTGAAGCCAGAACTCTGGGAAGACTTTCGTATAGAGCGTTACCCAACAATCCTTCAAGCTGATTCGTCGGCAGCCTGTACATTCTGATAATCAGTGGATATGCCTGCTGCTCCCTGAAACTGGCAATTATGTGAATAGCAAAAAAGTGCAGATAGTACTTGCTTCCAAAAGCGATTAATTCGGCTTTATCAACTGCAATTTCAATTGCGCGCAAAAGATGTGGCGTAATTTCATTCTGGCGCCTCAGAGCTTCTTCCACAGCCTCTTCAGGATAGTATCCCCTGTATCGTTCAAGTTCGTTGAGTATTTCAGCTAATTCCATAGCTTTCCCTTTCGATGGAATATCTTCTTCCGCAACTGTACTGCAAAAGACAGATATTGGCAATTAGCAGGATATTACACTGCAGTCAACCGCATGAGGAAATGCTGATCGTTTCACCGATATTGTGGATAATATTATCTTAAATCAATTTCGACCCGAAGCGTGGAAGTGAGATAGGGAAGGAACGACCTGCGGTGGTGGTGAGTAATGAGAGAATCAAAGTGGTCATGTCATTTACGGGGCAGAGCCTCGGGCAATATCATCGGTTTCAGGTATCCTTTCCCCTGTGGGGTAATAGGCATTAAATGATAAGACAGTGGGGATATGAACAGGTTTTGAGGTGACAACTTCGGTTCTGATATACTATAGTGGATGTATTATGGAACACAATTGAGGGACTTACTGGATACATTGGAACCTTTAAATATTGAGGCTCGCTATCCAACATACAAAGAACAACTTATGCAATCCCTTACGGGTGAGCGTACAGCCAGCATATTACACCACACCGAGGATTTAATGATATGGATAAAAGAACAGCTTATAAAAAAGTAAAAGCGTATGCTGAACTGGTGTATGCGATGCTGCCTTCCAGTCGCGTAATAATGTTTGGATCGTATGTTAACGGAACTCAAGGGGAAGACAGCGATCTGGATGTGGCTGTTGTGGTTGATGAACTTGTGGGTGATTTCCTTGATCTTGCGATTCGTCTGTATCAGCTCCGTCATTCGGTAGATGACCGGATCGAACCGGTATTGTTAATTGCCGGTAAGGATAGAAGCGGCTTTCTTGAGACCATATTGAAAACAGGATATATTGTAAGCAGGACATCATAGAATTTTTCACTTATCAATTCAGCCTGCTTTTGATCTCAGCCTGAAGCATGATGAAGTAGTTTTTTACTATCGCTCTGATCTCAGCTTCAGACCATGCGTCAGGCATTCAGATAATCTTCAAATAAGACAGCCTAACACAGGAAGGTCAGGGAGATTCAGCGATAGTCAAAGGGTTTCATGTCTGAACTGAAATTTGATTATGTTATTCGAGTAGCACTACTGTGATGTATGTTATTGAAGATAACTTACAATGTACAACCAATGTGTAATGCATCCGGCAGGTGAATATGACCGCTTCAACAGACAATCCGGATCCCGAAGCCCTGAAGAAGAAGCTTAAGGAAACAGATGGGCTTGAACGCATAAGGATTCTTGCGGATCTGTCTGTCGCGTACAGGGAAACGGATCGCAGGCAAACAATTGAATTCGGAAAGCAGGGTCTGGAACTGCTTGAAGATACTGAGGATAAAAAGCTTGAATCCATAATACTCAATGAACTCTGCTGGGCCTATCAGTGTATCGGAGAGTATCAAACAGCTCTGAAGTACGGTTTTAAGAATCTTGAAATAACCGATATAACCAATGATGAGATAAGCAGATCTGATTCTTTCAACCGAATCGGCATCATTTACTATAAACTGTCGAATATTGATAAAGCTCTTGACTATTTTCTGAAGGCACTGCGAATATTCGAGGAATCCAATGAAATGCTGAAAGTATCATCGATTCTGAACAATATCAGCATTATTTACAGCAGCTTGAATGACGAAAGTACCGCTCTGGATTACTGTAACAGAGCCATAGAAATCTCCGAAAAGCATGGCTGTTTAACTAATCTTGCGAATTCCCTGAACAACGCAGGAGGCATCTTCCGCAGGACAGGCTATCCGGAGAAAGGACTGGAGTATTATCACAGAGTTCTGAAAATCAGAGAGGAGCTTGGCGAGAGGTGGAAAATTGCTCGCGTTCTCACCAATATGGGCATGATTCATGATGATCTCAGCAATCATGAAAAGGCGCTTGACTTTTTTTTCAGAGCACTTGAGATCGAGACCGAAAAAGGTGATACAGATGATGCTTCCCAAACATTACTTTCCATCAGCCTGAGTTATGCGAGTACAGGCAAATTTGAGGAGGCTTATAAATATGCCGGAAAAGGACTTGCATATACAGACCATATCGACTCGCCCATAGTAAAAAGAAATATCTATCAATCCTATTCCGAAGTCTGCGAAATGATAGGAAATTTCAAAGAGGCGCTCGAATTTCAAAAGAAATACAAAACGCTTAATGATGAGATATACACCGAAGAAAGCAGCCTGAAAGTCAACGAACTGCGGGCGAAGTACGAATCCGATAAGAAGGAAAGAGATACGGAAATCAGCAGGCTCAGGAACGTCGAGCTCGCGAAGACCAATGAAGACCTTAAAAGAGCTCTCAGTGAAGTGAAACACCTCAGCGGATTGCTTCCGATCTGTTCAGCCTGTAAGAAGATTCGTGATGATCATGGATACTGGGAACAGATAGAATCCTACATTTCCAGCCATTCGAAAGTCCAGTTCAACCATAGTCTGTGCCCCGAATGCATGGATAGACTATACCCGGAACTTGCAGTTCGCGGCGAGTCTGAATAGGGTCAGGTCCTGCATCCGGGCATTATTATCTATTTATTAGTAATATTATAAGTATATTTATAGTTGGCTTTCAATCCAACGGAATTTTTATTCACTCCCGTTCAAACGAAACTCAGTCTACCGAACACTTCAAGTTATCGATATGCTTAATGAGATGAAAAATTTAACACTTTAAACACTTCCAGGTGAAAAACAAAAAAATGTACGAAGTATTAAAAAATACGCTGAATGATATTGCTGCCAAGAACAGTCTCATGGAAAGTGAAGTAAATATCACGGCGAAAATTCTGACCTCTGAAGAAGCTATAGGCAATACAGAAAGGAAGGATTTTCCTCTGCTTCAGGGCAGGGAATCTTTGATCCAGGCGAATTTCAAGGAAGCCCTGGGACAGGCTTTCACTGATACTCCAAGATCTTTCAAAGGTAATCTGAAGGAAATACTGGAATTGGAATTAATGGATAACGGCGAGAGAGCGCTTTTCGTTGCTACGCTGAACGCGCTGATGAGATACGCGGGTACAGTTGACGACACTATTCACTGCAAGGACAAAAAGCCTGAACTATGCGCTGAGGAAATGGTCGATGTAGTCATCGATAAATACAGTTCTGATGTCAGTATCGGAATTGTTGGCTTCCAGCCAGCAATAATAGATAATTTTTCCGGCAGGCTGCTTTCGGATAATCTTAAAGTAACAGACCTCGATAGAAATAATATTAACAAAACAAAATATGGAGTGTCTATCTGGGATGGAAGAAAAATGACAGAAGAACTCTTTAAGACCTGCAATGTCATCCTGGCGACAGGTTCAGCAATAGTAAATGATTCACTGTCTCAGTTGATTTCTCTATCAGACAGATA